>CAZXKR010000112.1:0-5592 GCA_964641305.1 uncultured Puniceicoccaceae bacterium
TCGCTAGTGAAGCGTCTCCCCTTCTTCTCGATGTGAGAGAGCCTTGGGAGATGGAAATCTGTCGGATCGAAGGTGCAGTTTCTCTTCCCCTTAGTTATTTGCGCCAACCCCCACCCGTGAACCTTCCTCCCGAGTTGTCATCCGATGAAACCGTCGTGATTTACTGCAAGGCAGGAGTTCGCAGTATGATGGCTTGTGACATCCTTCGTCAAAGCTACGGCATTGCAAAGGTCGAAAACTTGGTCGGTGGTATAGATCTATGGTCCGAAGAGGTGGATCCGGATATGCCTCGTTATTGAGATCTTTTGATGCCCACCGTCTTGATTGTCGCCGGTTCCGACAGTTCCTGTGGAGCCGGGCTTTCGGCCGACTTGGAAGTAGTTCGAACTATGGGATGCCAGCCCTTGCTTGCGGTTACTGCAGTTACCGCCCAGACCGACCAGAAGTTTCTGTCTTCACAGCCAGTTGTCTCTTCCGTTTTCAAGGATCAACTGGAAGCCGCTTGGGACCATTCGGATGGCCATCTATCTGCTGTTAAAATCGGGATGTTGCCCAATGAATCCCTCATCGAGGTATTAGCCGAATTCCTGCAACAAAAGAATTGTCCCAACGTCGTTCTGGATCCGCTCCTTAAATCCACTTCGGGCGGGCACTTGGCGGACGAATCAAGCGTTTCGAAAAGAAGTCGTCGCCTTTTCCCTTTGGCTAGGCTCGTTACTCCTAATGTGCCTGAGGTTTGTACTTTGACGGGATTGCCCTGCATTTCGGAGCAGGATCTACACATTCTGGCCAATGCGATTGTTGATCTTGGTCCTGCCGCCGTACTGGTTAAAGGCGGTCACCTTGAGGGTAGCGAATGCGTGGATTATTTGCTGGAAAAAGGAGTGTCGCAGGGGCAAGAGTTTCGCCAAGTGCGATTGTCCATGCCTTCCATTCGTGGGACGGGTTGCAGGTTGGCATCCGGCATCGCGGCAAGACTTGCTCTTGGAGATGAGCTTGAGCAAGCAGTGGAAAATGCGCGAAGTTACCTCTTCACTTATTTCGAGAAGCGATGTAGTTCGTGAATGCCGCCGCCGATATGACGGGAGCAACAAAGTTGAGAACTGGCACAAGAAAAAGAGCGGCAGTAGCGGTACCGAATATAGTTCGCTTTAGGGGATCTAGTCGGCTTTCCGTCTGGAAGCGAACGGCGATGATATCCTCGTACTCCTTCCCGAATAGATAACCGTTGGCGATCAATTGGACGATGAGTCCGAGTGGGGGTAGAAACCATCCGATCAGAACGATGGGCAGGATGAGAGCGTTTACTGAAAGCGAAAGAGTCAGGAATTGGGCAGACGCCCAGCTTGACTTGGATAAGGAGGGGGGCGGGTCTAGTTGAATTGCAGGGTGGTTTTTATCTCGGGTCGCCGTAACGACATCGTCAAGAAATAGCCCTAGAAAAGCAGTCTGAACCGAACCAAAGGCAAAGAAGATTATGACGAAAATTATGAGAATCCCGAGAACCCTCAGGCTCCATTCGATAGTGTTCATCCACCAACTGTCGCCCCCTTCCAACCATGTTAGGAAAGCTTGGTTTAACCATTCGAAACCTAGGTAGATCAAAGGGAGAGCAATCAGTGTGGCAAGTAGTGACAACCCCAATGAATAGAGCAGTGGTTTAAGGAAGCGCTTGTCGTTCAACTGTCCGAACGCCATGGTGAAACTGGTGATCATCATTCTAGAACAAGCCTTGCTATTGCTACTGGCAAGAGGGTTTTTCTGGAATTATTCAGCAAAAACTCTTTTTCTCGTGGACAAGTGGAATGATCTGGTTCAAGAGTTTTATCCCGTGGAGGGTCTTGCGACCAGTGGTGGAAATGGCTGATCATAATTACACGGCGGATAGCGTTAAATCGCTTGATTGGAAGGATCACATCCGGTTGCGCCCCGGTATGTACATCGGGAAGCTTGGAGATGGTTCGTCAGATGACGACGGCATCTACGTATTGCTCAAGGAGGTGCTCGACAATTCCATCGACGAGTATGTCATGGGTTTTGGCAAGACGATCGATGTCGAGTGTGACGGCCAAACGGTGATCGTGCGAGATTACGGACGCGGTATTCCGCTCGAAAAGTTGATGGTTTGCGCTTCCAAGATAAACACGGGCGCCAAATACGATTCCAAGGCCTTTAAGAAATCCGTTGGATTAAATGGCGTTGGAATCAAGGCCGTGAACGCTCTTTCCTCGAGTTTCGATATCCAAGCCTTTCGAGAAGGTGATACTCGCTGCATCACGTTTGTTCGCGGGGAAGCGGTTTCCGAGGATCGTAAGAACAAGAAGACGGAGGAGGGAAATGGAACGAGCATCTCCTTTACCCCCGATTCCGAAATGTTCAAGAAGTTCCGTTTCCGCAATGAGTATGCCGAGCGGATGATTCGATACTACTCTTACCTTAACAAAGGCCTCACCATTAAGTACAATGGTAAGCGTTTTCGCTCTAAGGACGGCTTGAAGGATTTGTTACAGGAAAACCTTTCAGAGGAACCCCTTTACCCCATCGTCCACTTGGAAGGGCATGATATCGAGGTCGCCTTTACGCATCTTGACCAATACGGGGAGGATTATTTTTCCTTTGTAAACGGTCAGCATACTACTCAGGGAGGTACGCATCAGGCGGCGTTTCGGGAGGCTGTCGTTAAGACTATTCGAGAGTTCACCAAGAAAAATTACGAACCCGGAGATATTCGTGGCGGTATCGTAGCAACCGTAAGTATCAAGGTGGAAGAACCTGTTTTCGAGTCTCAGACCAAAACGAAACTGGGATCTCTAACCGTTGCTCCGGAAGGGGAGAGCGTTCGTCTTTTCATCGGAAATTTTCTCAAGCAAAAGCTCGACAACTACTTGCACAAGAATCCCGAAACTGCAGATGCCCTTCAGGAAAAGATTAATCGCAGTGAGCATGAGCGTAAGGAACTGAAGGGTATCCAGAAGCTGGCACGCGAACGTTCCAAGAAAAGCAAGGTCCATAACCGCAAGTTGCGAGATTGCCGAAACCATTTGAACACCAAGGACAAGAAACGCTTTGATTCGACTCTCTTCATCACTGAGGGCGATTCCGCCAGCGGTTCTATAACCAAGGCTCGCGACGTAACCACACAGGCGGTATTCAGTTTGAAGGGGAAACCCCTGAATTCATTCGGACTCACCCGAAAGGTGGTCTACGAGAACGAGGAGTTCAATCTTGTCCAAGCTGCTCTGGGTATCGAGGAGGATCTCGAGAACCTTCGCTACAACAAAGTTGTGATTGCGACGGATGCAGATGTGGACGGCATGCACATCAGGTTGCTTCTCATTACTTTCTTTCTTCAATTCTTCCCCGAGTTGATTCGCGAGGGGCACTTGTTCGTTCTCCAGACCCCGCTCTTTCGAGTTCGGAACAAAAAGACCACTCTATATTGTTACGACGAGGTCGAGCGCGAGGTAGCGATAAAACAATTGGGGCGGAATCCCGAAATCACTCGATTCAAGGGACTGGGTGAAATTTCTCCAAACGAATTCAAGCATTTCATTGGCGAGGACATGAGATTGGATCCCATCCGTCTTGATGCGCACGAATCAATAAAGGGAATGCTCAAGTTTTTCATGGGCAAAAATACCCCCGAACGACAACAATACATCATCCGAAACCTTCGTTTCGAGCACGACATTGTCGCAGAGGAGGAGGACTCTGATGCAGAACCCATACCGGAATCATCGGACGATGCCGATGCTTCAGCCAGTCAGGCGGCCTAGTATGCAGCGGTTCAGCAGTATTTAAGTTCATGTCAAATCAAGACGAGGAAGGCAATAAGGAGAAAGACCCGAAGTCGGAGGATTCTTCTGTCGAGGAGGCAGTCGAGGGTGACTCCGGAGAAGCTCCAACTGCCTCTGGAGAAGACGGTGACGAGGCATCCGAAGAAGAATCGGTCGAATTGACTGTTCGGGACGGTGGCAAGTTCGATCCGGAAGCCCTGCTCAACGGCAATGGTTCTAATGGGAACGGTCGGGCCGATGATGGTATTTACGTTGATGACATGTATGGCGATTGGTTTCTCGACTACGCTTCCTACGTCATTCTCGAACGTGCCGTACCGCATGCTGATGATGGGTTGAAACCCGTTCAACGCCGAATCCTTCACTCCATGCGGGAAATGGAGGATGGTCGATACAACAAGGTGGCCAACGTTATTGGAAACACCATGAAGTATCACCCGCACGGCGACGCTTCCATTGGCGACGCCATGGTGCAAATCGGGCAAAAGGAACTCCTTATCGATACGCAGGGCAACTGGGGAAATGTTCTGACGGGGGATTCCGCGGCAGCTGCCCGTTACATAGAGGCCCGTCTGACTCCCTTCGCTCTAGATGTTATCTATAGCCCCAAAGTAACTGAATGGGCGGCTTCCTATGATGGACGAAACAAGGAGCCCGTGGCTTTTCCCGTAAAATTTCCGCTACTTCTCGCCCAAGGAGCCGAAGGAATCGCCGTTGGACTCTCTACCAAGATCCTGCCACACAACTTCAATGAGATTCTCGACGCGCTGATAGACGCTCTGCGCAAGAATCCCATTTCGCTTCTGCCCGATTTCGCTCAAGGTGGAATTGCGGATTGCACCGATTACAATGGAGGTGCCAGAGGTGGAAGGCTTCGCGTCCGAGCTCGCTTGGAAAAGGTTAAGAAACATTTGTTGAAAATTACCGAGATACCATTCGGCACCACGACCACCAGCTTAATTGACTCCATCCTTTCCGCCAACGATAAGGGAAAGATAAAAGTGTCCAAGGTCGAAGACAACACCGCTGATGTCGTGGAGATTCTGGTTTATCTCCCTTCCACCGTCGGTGCAGAGGAAGCTTTGCCTGCGCTTTATGCTTTTACCGATTGCGAAGTCAGCATTGCTCCCAATGCGTGTGTCATTCACGACAATCATCCGCAATTCCTCTCCGTAAACGAGTTGCTGATTACTGCCGCCGAACGGGCCCGCGACCTCTTGCGTCAAGAACTCGAGATCCGACTGTCCGAACTTCAGGAAAAGTGGCACTTCGCGTCTCTCGAGAAAATATTCATCGAAAAGCGCATTTACCGGGACATTGAGAAGGAAGAAACGTGGGAAGGTGTCCTTTCCGCCGTAGACAAGGGGTTGAAGCCTTACAAGAAACTCTTTCATCGGGAGATCACTCAGGATGATATTGTTCGTCTCCTCGAAATACGCATCAAGCGTATCTCCAAGTACGATGCGTTTAGAGCAGACGAACAAATCAAGGCCTTTGAGGACGATATCGAGGAAGTCGAGAAGAGTCTCGCCCAGCTCACCAAATACGCCATTCGATACTTCAGGGAACTGAAGAAGAAATATGGAAAAGGGCGGGAACGGCGTACGGAAATTTCTCGTGGAGAAGATGGAGAACTTGTCGCTTTTGATCGTATCGTCGCTTCCAAGGTAGTGGTTGCCAACGAGACTCTCTACTTGAATCGCAAGGATGGATTTGCCGGTTACAGTCTCAAGAAGGACGAAGTGATTGAGAAATGCTCGACCATGGATGATGTCGTCGTTATCCGCAAGGACGG
>CAZXKR010000113.1:0-5559 GCA_964641305.1 uncultured Puniceicoccaceae bacterium
TGCGAACGGCGGAAAGCACCCCGATGGGCACTCCGATCCCAATCGCAAAGCAAAGGGCGCATAGGCCGAGGAGAAGGGAATTGGGAAAGGACTGCGCTATGATGTCCCCAACCGGGCGACCCTTGCTGGTGGATACGCCGAAGGAACCCTCCGTGATTATGTTCTTGGGGTAAACATAGTACTGTTCCCAAAGAGGCTTGTCCAAGCCGTAGAGCTTGCGGATGTTGGCCTTGGTCTCCGCAGAAACGTTTTTCTCCGAAGTAAAGGGCTCACCCGGCATGGCCTTGGCCAAGAAGAAGGTGATGGTATAAAGCGCAAACAGGACAAGCAAACCCTGAAGCAACCGACCTATGAGAAAACGAAACACGGCGTTAGTCCTTCTTTCCCTCGGAACCCGGTTCGAGGCGAAGGAACTTGTAGGGATGGTTGTCGAGGATGAGCGGATGCCAGCCTTTCACGTCCGGATGGAGCAGGTAGTTGCGCGTGTACCAGTAAACGGGAAGGATCGGGCGTTCCTTGAGAAAGAGAGCCTCGGCCTTGGCAAGTAAAGCATAACGGCCGGCGGGATCCCCCGTTTCTGCAGCCTCGCCGAGGATTTTCTGAAATTCCTCGTTGTGCCAACCGGTACGATTGTTGCCTGCGTCCTTCATCCACATGTCTAGAAAAGTAAGGGGATCCATATAATCGCCTATCCAACCACCTGCGGCGAGATCATAGTCCTTGTCGAACATGGAGGTGATGTAGGAGGTCCACTCCATTTGCTTGATCTTGATGGTGGCCCCGAGATGTTCCTTCCACATAGCTTGCAAAGCCTCGGCCGTAGCCTTGGACGATTCTTTGTCGGTGGTGAGAAACTCGATGTCGGGGAGTCCCTTTCCTCCGGGATATCCCGCTTCGGCAAGTAATTTCCGAGCACGTTCGGGATCGAAGGTCACGACGTCTGACGCAGGATATTCGCCAAAAGGGGGAACCAGACCGCCGGCAGGTTTTTGGCCACCCTTGAGAACATTGTCGATAAGGGACTTTTGGTTGAGGGAGAGGGAGAAGGCGAGGCGTACTCGGGGATCGGTAAAAGGCTCGTGGGCAACGTTGGTACGGATAAAATACGTGCCGAGGTAAAGTTCGTTGCGAACATGCTCGGGGTAGTTTTTTCGGGAGTACTCGATGAGCTCGGACGCAATGGTATAGGTTACGTGCATCTGCCCGTCGTAATACATGCGATCCTCGGTGTAGAGGTTGGCGATGGGCAAATAGCGGATACCGTTCAGGCCCACGTTCTCCTTGTCCCAGTAGCGGGGGTTGCGAGCCACCTCGATGTGGTCGTTGAAAAGCCAAGACTTGAGAATGAAAGAACCATTGCCAACGAGATTCCCGGGTTTCGTCCAGTCGGTGAAACGGTCTCCGATCTTACCATGCTCGAGGACGACGTGCTTGGGGACGGGATACCAAGTATAGTGCTTGGTGATCTCGGGCAGGAAAGGGATGGGAGAATTGAGCTTCACCTTGAGGGTGTGCTTGTCGGGAGCGGTGGCCCCGAAGTCGATGAGATCCCACAAGTCTTTTTCATTTTCTGCGAAGGAAAGGTTTTTAGCGACGAGTTTGGTTCGGGTTTTGGCAGGTACGGATTCGGGCCAAGCAAAAAGTTCGGGTTTGGCCTTAAGCTTCTTCAATTCCTCAGCGGTGAGAAAATCGAGGCCCTTGAAATTGAAGGATCCCTCCTCGGCCTCTTCGTTCGGACCGAAGTCGACTTCCTTGAGGGAAGCCCACCATTCGTCGGTGAAATTGGCGTCGTCCCGACTAAGGAGATAGGAACGCTGCGACTTGTGATAGGGTTCCGCGTCTCGAATGTAGTAAAGCATGAAAGAGTAGTCTGACGCGAGGGCGGGGGTAAGCAGGCGACGAAAGGCGAAAAGAAAGTCATCCGCCGTAAGTGGGGCGCCATCGGACCATTGGGCATCCTTACGAAGCTCGAAAACCCATTCGTCGGGACGCTCGGGGTTGGTGGGATACCACTTTTGGGCCACTCCCGGCAGTGCCACCCCATCCTTGGACGGATGGGCTCCGACCAATCCCTCGAAAAGAGCACGAATGATATTGCTCTCTAGAACACCGCTTACAATGTGCGGGTCCAGTCCCTTGGGTTCGGCCGTATTTCCCATGATGAGAATCCCATCCCGTGAGGCCTTTTTTACCGGGGTTTCGCCTGAACATGAGCAAAGGAACAGGCATACGAGCACACCCCATAACCATAACACGGAAGGTTTTTCCTTTTTTTGCATATGTTGTTCTACTTCGATGTTCACGAAAGGTGAGCACATGGGGCATATTGGCAAGCAAAAGGAAATGAAATTTTAGTCTGAAAAAGATTGGCTTAAAGGTACTGTTTGCCCTAACCCTTCGGTCATCAATCCATTTCAACATACGGTAAGTCATAACGTTCTCGGCTCTAATGCGTGAATATTTCATACGCCGATTTCTCTTGATCCCGCCGACTTTGCTGGGAGTTACCCTGCTGGTTTTTACGATTACCCGCTTCGTGCCGGGCGGTCCTATGGAAAGAGCCTTGCAGGAAGCGCAAAAGGCAACCGAGGGCGGTGGGTCCGGGAGTGGGCAGATGGGTGGAGGAATGAGTGAGGAACAAGTCGAGGAACTGGAGGAGGAGTACGGTTTCGACAAACCGATCCTTCAAGCCTATCTCCAATGGCTTGGGGCATTGCCCAGGGAACGCAGGTTAAGCAAATCGGAGTTTCGCCCATTGGGCAAAGACAAGGTCGGTGAGGATCTTGTAAGCGATCCGGACAACGAGACCTTGGTGCTGCTCAAGGGCAGTGGTCGGCAGGCGAAAATCATTCGTGACGGCAACGGAACCGAAGTAATTTCAGCGACCTACTTGGACAATAATAAATCGATTGCCGAAGATGGTTGGGAAACCCGTATCGAGACGATCGAGGACCGTCAGGAGCGATGGGTTCGTCGCTCCAGTGACGATATCTCAAAAGCTCCCCAGAACTATGATGACCGGGCAATCGTCTACAAGACCCGTTTCGCCGGTCTGCTACAGGGCGACCTCGGGCGATCGACCGATTTCGGAGATCCCGTGTGGTCGTTGATCAAGGGTCGCATCCCCGTAGCCCTTTATTTCGGCATACTGACAGCCTTAATCACTTACGGGATCTGTTTGCCTTTGGGGATCTTGAAAGCGATCAAGCACCGAACTGCAATAGACAACCTCACCTCCATCCTCATTTTCGTCGGATATGCGATACCCGGCTTTGCCTTGGGCGCCGTGATGCTCGTCTACTTGGGAGCCAGGGGCGGATGGTTTCCGTTGTTCGGCCTGACCGACCCCAATTTCGACGGCATGAGCCTCGGAGCGCAATTCGTTGACTTGGCCCATCACACCGTGCTGCCTCTTCTCTGTTACGTTGTGGGTGGATTCGCCTGGCTTACCATGATGATGAAGAACAACCTGATGGACAATCTGGCAGCCGACTACGTTAGGACGGCGGTTGCCAAGGGTGTCTCTTTTCGAAGCGCCGTATTCAAACACGCCTTTCGCAATTCCTTCATTCCCATTGCCTCCACCTTGGGGCAACTGATCACCATCTTGGTCAGCGGCAGCATACTGATCGAATCCGTTTTCGACATTCAGGGATTCGGCCTCCTGCAATACCAAGCCTTGTTGGGCAGAGACCAAACCGTGATCATGGGCACCCTTACCATAGCGGCCTTCCTTCTCGTCCTAGGCAACATCCTGTCCGACATGATCGTGGCCATGGTGGACCCACGGGTTAAGTTCAACTGAGGTCGTTATGCTGAGAATCGTTGGAAGACTCTTCTTGTTCGGGGCACTCTTGGGTGCTCTCGGCGAGTTAATTTCGGTGGAGTTTCCCACGGTGCGTTTTCCTTTCACTTTGAGCCGTGAAATCGGCTTCTTGCACGCCGATCTGGAAAGTGGAAATATGTTTCCGTGGTTTGGCTGGTTGACGACTATCGTGTTTCTCGGGATAGGGGTATTCATCGAACTGACCTTTGCCAAAGGTTTTCGCTTCACCCCAATTACCCTGCGCAGGATCGAGCGTTTTAAATCGATCAAGCGCGGTTATTATTCCCTCATCTTTATCTTTGCCTTGGCTGCGATAGCTTCTTTGGACCATCTATTGGTTGGGAATGAAGCTTTGGCTGTAAAGCATAATGGGAACTGGTCTTTCCCCGCCTTCACTAGGGAAATTGAAAAAGGCCATGCCTTTGGAATCAAGGGCGACGAGGGGCAAGGTCCCCCGAGTTACCGAGATTTGCAGACTAGTTTCGCCGATGGGAGTGGAGACAATCAAGTTGTCATGCCCCTCCTGCCTTATGCGCCAACCGGTGATACAATCACCGCAGTTTCGACCAAGTTGGAAGTTGCCCCAAACGGCTTGGCGATGGACGGGGGCAAACCCTTTTCAGGCTTGGCTGCCAGAATCTATGACCCAGTCCAGCCAGAACGTATGCATTTGCGGTTGCGGTTTCGAAACGGGCGCAAGGATGGGCCTGCTGACGGGTGGGATCGTAACGGAACGAGAGTCTATGGTGGAGCTTACCACGCCGGGGAATTAGTGAAAGATTCGGAATCATGGAACGGTTCGGGTGATCTGGCGAGCTTCCTTGGCCAAGACACAGGCGATTTACGCCAAGTGCACTTTCCTCCATCCCCTCCTACTCTGGGTTCGGAACAAACGCACGCCCTAGGCACCAACTCAAAAGGTTACGACGTACTGGCCTACCTATTCGGCGGTTTGCAGGTAAACTTCAAGGCAGCCATCGTCTATATCCCGTTAGTTTATGCTCTGGGCATATCAATCGGGCTACTGATGGGCTTTTTCGGCGGGGCCTTCGATTTAATTGTCCAGCGCCTGATCGAAATCCTGTCCAACATCCCCTTTCTATTCGTCGTGATGATTGCCAGTACGGCCATCCCGGAGCGGCTTAAGGAAACCGCAGGGCTATGGATTATCATAGGTATACTTTTGCTATTCGGATGGATGGGGATGACCTACCTGATGCGAACGGCGGCCCTAAAGGAAAAAGCCAGAGACTACATCGCGGCCAGCAGGGTAATCGGAGCCTCCACGCCTCGGATTCTCTTTCGCCATTTGTTGCCCAACTCGGTCGCCATCATCGTGACCTTGGTCCCGTTCTCCGTTTCCAGTCTGATACTGGCCTTGACCTCGCTCGACTACCTCGGTTTCGGACTGCCTGCCAAGTACGCCACCTGGGGTCAGTTGCTTCGCGATGGCCTGGACAATTTATCGTCCCCTTGGTTGGTCACCTCGTCTTTCATGGTACTGGTTGGGTTGCTCATCCTGATCACCTTCGTCGGCGAGGCCGTTCGAGAGGCATTCGACCCGAAGAAATTCAGCTACTATCGTTGATCTGATGAAAGTTTGCTTCATACTCTCGGCTTGTTTTTTCTCCTTGTTCTTCCTCGGAGGATGCGACCGGGTTGACGATGATCTTTCGACGGATGCGAATTTCGAAGAATGGTATCCTCAGTACAATCGTTACATCCGCAATTGG
>CAZXKR010000114.1:0-5497 GCA_964641305.1 uncultured Puniceicoccaceae bacterium
TCTATTATGACCGATTTCCCTGGTCCAGTTGTGGCAATCGCGATTGTGAGTTCCTCTCGCGTGTCAATGAAATCTCCGTTTACCTTCACGATGATATCACCTTCCCGAAATCGAGCTTTCTTGGCCGCTGAATTCTCGACGACCTCGATTACTTTTAGGCCGTCCTCCGTTTCTTCGCATCCTACACCTAAGAAACCACCGTCCCGTAGACTGCTTTGCGTTAAAAGCTTTTCCTCACGGAAGGATTTCCAGTTTGCATGAAAAGCCTCGATGGGAGCATGGAAATTTTGATCGTCCTTCTTGGAGATACGACTGTGTATTCCGATTACGCGACCGTTGAAATCGAAGAGTGGGCCTCCCGAGTCTCCTCCAAGAAGGCGACTATCCGTTTGAATAGTCTCGTCTTCTTTGGCGATAATTCGGCCAAGGCGAACTATGATGCCCCGTTCCTTGTCGAATCCGCCTGGATGACCCAGAGCGAAACACCAATCCCCGATTTTAGAGGAACCCCGGGCGGCCATAGGAGCAACTGGCCAACCTCCTTCATCCGTGATTTCAGCCATACCCGCATCCGAAATTTCTGAACCACCTAAAGTCATTGCATTGACTCGCTTGCCATCCGGCAGCCTCACTTTTACTCGCTTGCCGCTTTTACCGATAACATGAGCGGCGGTTAGGACCATTCCGTCTTCCGAGACGATTACGCCACTGCCTGCGCCTCCACCGCTTTCTATCGCGACAACTGCTTTTTTAGCCTCGGGCAGGATTTTACGAAGGCGTTCTTGAATGGCTATCAGGTCTTCATGGTTTTCGGGGAAAGGCTTTTCCCATGCTTTCAGTTCCTCTGCCTTTAGGCATAAGGACAATGCAGCCAACGGCATGGCTGCAAGAAAAGTAATTTGCCAATAATTCAACACTATGAATTAAATATGTCTTTGATTGAATATGTCGCAAATGGTTTCAGCAAAAATCTCGAAATAAATCATCCATGTTGCAGCCTAAGTAATAGCCGTTCCTGATCCTATCTCTCACAAGACAGCTGATTATCGGCCATTCGAAAAACGACGTCTGCCAAATTTTCAACTTCTCGTTTGTTGTGAGTAATGTGCAGAACGGTCACCCCCGTCCCTTTTACCGTTTGCACCAGCAATTCGTAAATTTCATCATGGGTCTCCTCGTCGAGTGCGCTCAGTGGCTCATCTAGGCATAGATATCTGGGGCGAATGGAAAGAGCTCTTCCCAAGGCAACTCTCTGGCGTTCTCCCCCGCTTAAGGCATCTGGCATGCGATCCAGAAGATGAGAAACTCCCAGCCTCTCAGCCAATTCTTCCACCCTTTCTTGAATCTGTTTAGGTTCAGCTTTTCGAAGAACAAGAGCAAACGCCAATTGCCTAGCCACGCTAAGATGCGGAAATAGTGCTCCGTCTTGTGGTACGTACCCTACGCCGCGTTCTCCGGGTTTGAGTGTTGTAACATCTTCCGAACCTAGACAGATGCGTCCGCCGGCAATCGGTCTAAGCCCGCAAACTGCTTCGAGGAGTGTTGTCTTTCCACAACCGCTTCTACCAACGATAACCCCATATTCTCCTTCCGGTAATTTTAAGGAAATGTCGGAAAGAGAGAATTCTCCCTGTCGAATCTGTAACTTTTCAACCGATATCATGGTTCCAATCGTTTCATGCCCATGAGGCGGGAGGTAACCAGAACGGCTGCGGCCGCCAAAATCATAATTAGAGAAATGGCCAACATGCCTTTTAGGTTTCCCGCTTGCATCTCGAGATAGACTGAGGTTGGAAGAACTTCAGTTCTCATTCGGGTGGATCCGGCGAATACTAAAATAGGCCCGAACTCACCTAGCGACCTAGCCCAAGCTAGAGTACCCGCCGCGAGAATACCTCTTTTTGCCTGAGGCATCACAACAAGCCAAAAAGCTTTCCCTCTGTTGCATCCCAAGGTAAGCGCCACTTTCTCGTAGCGAGTGGGAATCTGGTCGAAGGAGATGCGCATAGCTCTGGCGGCAAAGGCGCATGCAACCATAAATTGAGCTATTATAACTGCCGGGATTTCGAATACGACCCATTGGCTTGTCCACGAAAAGGGTGCAAAATTGAATAGTGCTAACAGTGATATGCCAATGACCAGAGGAGGCAATACGATGGGAATGTCTAAAACCGTATCAAGCAAGCGCTTCCCGGGGAAGTTGAAGCGCGAGGTTAGGTAACCTAGCGGAATCGCGACCCATAGAGATAGTAAAGTAGAGAGAGAGCAAGAAAGCAGACTGAGCCCAATGGAGTATTGGATTTCTTTGCTTTGCAAGGCAGACAACATTGAATCGGCATCCACGTAGGCAATGTCGGCCACGATCATGGCGACGATGATCACCGCATAGGTTCCGCTTAGGATGGAAAGCCCGATTATGAAAGGCTTATCGGATCCCGGTCGAAATCTTGGGAAGTCTGTAACGACATTGTCGTCAGCCGATTGCATTATCGATTTTTTTCGACTTTAGTTTGCGTTTGCATCCTTCGCTTTCCAGCGGAAACCGGCATCAAGGAAGCGTTCTTTGGATCTTATCGAAGTAATAGCCTCCACCAGACGCCCAGTCATGTCCGGAAAGGAACTGCTTTTATGAACGGCAATGTTTTGAGTGGCTTGGGCGAGAGGATCGCGGATCGGTACTGTTTCAAACAACCCCTTGCTTAGGTTTTGGCAATTCGCAAGGTATACTAGAGCCACATCCAGCTTTGGGTGGCCTTCCATTTGTAAAATCAGTTCGTGGGCTGTGGGTGTCGTTACTTCCCATGTCCCGTTGGCCTTGATTTTTTCTGCTATGCCGGCTTTTGCGAGGAGTTGCCAACTCAAGTCTCCCAAGGTGGAGATTTTTTGATCCGTTGTACCAATAGACAAGTTTTCCTTTCCCAAATCTTCGAGGGTTTGCAGATTCTTGGGATTGCCTTTGCGAACTAGCATTACGATATCCGTGCTAGAAACGTCCCGAGCGTCTTGATAGAGAGTGTCGACTTTGTTCATGTAGGAAGCGTCGCATGTAAGAAAGGCGTCGGGCATGGCAGTCTTTGCCTTGCTCATTCCAATTGCCTTTATATTTGCAACAAGCGAGCCGCAGCCTGCAAATTGCTCGACTATTTTGCAGCCCTCTCTTTTTTCAAAATCTCTTAATGTTTCCGTCACTGCCTCACGGTTGACTCCTCCGCAATAAACGATCAGTTCTGGGTTTTCTTCCCATTTATCACCGTCTACACCGGTGAAGTTGTGTTTGGCGAAGTATACTTGCCCTTTCGATGGCGCGGCAAGGTAGCGGGCGAACAAAAGAGCTTGCCTGGCTTTTAGAGAAGAAGAACAGACATTGGCCGTTATATTGGAACGGATCAATTTGAAGGCAGCTATTTCGTGGATTTTAAGCCCGAATTGTTTGGCGGTGGTATTCCACAGAAAGCCGGCTTGTACAACCTTCGAGGCGGCGATTGCTGCAGCTGCATCCGTCACTCGCGGAGAAGATGCTTTTTTGGCCGCGTTGAATGTGTCCCACTCTCCTAGATTTTCAAGAACGGCTTTAGTTGTTTTACCAACACCTGCTGCCTCGTTGCAGATTACGAAGGGCGCATCAAGATCGAGAAATTCATCAAGTGTGGTAAACTTCAGATTTGCAGCTGGATTGGATGCCAGCACGAGATTGAACGATGCAAGCTGAATGGATTCTTTCGTGAGTCCCTTTTGCATCGCTCGATTGGCGAATGATAGATCGGCTGGGATATATAGATCAGCTCTGGATTTGTTGCTATCGACATCTAACTGTAATTTCCCCTCCAGTGCGCCGCTCGAGTCGTAGTCGAGTGCGATCTTTACACCAAACTCATCTTGGTATGCCTTAACGGCCTCTTCCACGGGTTTGCGTATTCCTGCTGCGCAATAGACAATCAAGTCATCGGGAGCGGTTTTCTGTTCGGGTAATTTGTTCCATACCACGAGCATGGAAGCGAGAACGAAAATGGAGACTAACGATAAAGTGACTCCGCCATACCACGGAGTTCTCCAACGCTTGTCTTTGTTCGGATCGAAAGGTTTCACAGGCTCTTTAACCTAAGTGATTTATAGGCTGTCCATCAATTGAAAAAGGGTAGATTCTCCTAACTGCAGACGAGGCAGTCGGCTCTGCGTATTATATCGATTTTTCGTATATTGAACCGGTCTGCATCGATAAGCATCATCTTTCCTTGGGCAGTCGACCCAAAACCCGCGATCAGCTTTAGGCCCTCCATTACTCCGATGTTTGCGACGAGTGCGGAAACTGCTCCAAACACGGGGAACCGCCGTTTCCAGTGGGGTGGCGTTTCAGGGAAAAGGCATTTCAGGCATGGAGTTTTGCCTGGCACGATGGGCATGACGTGTCCTTCTAGGCTGTACATTGCGCAGTCGATCATAGTCTTGTTTTGTCTTACGCATTCTTGGTTCATTAGGAATCGTTCCTCGAAAAGCGGAGCGCTGGCGAAGACGACGTCGGCTTTACTCACGAGAGCGGCGGCATTGTTTTCGCTCAAATTTTCGTTATGAATCTCAATCTCTACTTTTGGATTAAAGGCGGCTAGAGTTTTGGCGGCGCTTTCTACGCGTGGTTTCCCCAGTCCTTCCCATTGCATGAGGATTTGCCGATTTAGGTCATCCATTCGCAGGTTGCCGGCGTGGGCCAAGATGAGTTTGCCGATACCTGCTGCTGCTAGAGCGAAGGCTATGGGGCCTCCAAGTCCACCGATTCGGGATACAAGTGCAGTTGTGTTCCGAAGCTTTTCTTGGCCTTCTTCGCCGAACCCGGTCACATCCAGTTGCCATTCGTAAATGGCACGATCTTCTTCAGTGAGCATGAAGGCAGTCTAATTCTCGTGATGAAAGGGGGTAAAACAAAAGATCATAAAAATTGATTTTTTCCTTGGGACTTAATTTTTTTCGTAAGTTGTCCAAGATCCTTTCTCATGATCCCAAAATTGCCGCGCATTTCCCCTTTCCTTGTAGTAAAGCCAACTCGATGTAGAGTGGCGGTAGAAAAAAGGGTAAATTGATCTGCCCGTGTAAAGCCAACCAAGTTGTCTGTCCCACATCCATAATGCCGATTCGTCAGAACCGGAAACGAATAGCCACCCGTGGTTTGGATGATAAACCCATCCATCTCCGTTGTCATAGAAATTTCCGAACCAGGTAGAGTTTTTAAATCCTGCGTCCAAGGTATCCGTAGAGTTACTGGACCATGGGGAAGCTGCTTTAGCTTCTTCAACTTGCAGCACTAACTTGTAAGTCGATGTCGACGGTCCTTGGCGATTTGCCCAACGGTATCCCTTGATTTCAATTTCGTAATTACCGCCCGTGGGAAGGGTTCCTGAGATGGACGGGCTGTTCTGGTCGCCATTGAAAGTCAATCCATTAGGCAAACCAGAAACCAAATAGCTCTGAGCTTCATATCGAAGAGTATAAAAGCGAAAAGTATATG
>CAZXKR010000115.1:0-5496 GCA_964641305.1 uncultured Puniceicoccaceae bacterium
CAAACCAAAGTAGTTTGAACGGAGGTGGGGTTGCCGCAGAAAACTCTACGGTTGTCATGGCCAGGACCTTCTTTTCGTCAAACCAAAGTACGAACAACAATGGTGGAGGCGCTTGCCACACCAAGGGCGGATCATGGACTGATTCAAACTGTACCTATATTCTCAACAAAGCGACCAGTAGTGGCGGTGCCTTTCTGTGGGAAAATGCGATTGGGTCGATCACTGATACCAATTTCACTAACAACGAAAACACTGCATCGAATGGCGGAGGAGCTATTTATCTGGAAAATGCGTCGCCGGCGATTTCAAGATGTTCTTTTGTCGGAAATGTCACCAAAGCGAATAATTTTGGCGGCGGCATCCACTTAAGCAATGCCTCTCCCGCTATTTCCAATTGTCTGTTTTCTAGGAATGTCGCCTCCATAAACTCTGGGGGCGCCATTTCAGTTGACCAATCTTCAATACCGATTCTTTCAAGTAATGAATTCAGGTTCAATTCTGCCAACATCTATGGTGGTGCTTTGTATTTTTCGAACTCTCAAAACATACAAATCACGAACAATCTCTTTCTAGCAAATTACGCAGATTCGGGAGGTGCAATTTCAGCTTTTGAAACCTCTGGCATTACTTTCAGGAATTGTCGTTTCCTAGGCAACGAAGCTAACGCCAGTTCCGCTTCCAGTGGGGGAATGGCTTTGGCAAATGACGCTACAGGGACTACATTTGTAAATTGCGTTATCGTTGGGAATAAGGCGAATTACAGAAGCGGAGTAGTGAAATCCTCTGGAACTACTCGTTTTGTGAATTGTTCAATTGCCGGTAATTCTGCGGATACGGCTGGAATTTCGCTTCTGTTTGATGGTGATGTCCTTGAAATTGAGAACTCAATCCTTTGGGGTAATTCTGCAAATGCGGTCCCTGACGTTTACACAAACACAGGAACCGTTAGCATCAACAATTCTCTCTTTTCGGCCAGCCAGTCCAATGGATTGCCAGATGGCACCAACAATATCTCTAGTGATCCGCTTTTCGTGGATGCTGATGGTCCGGACAACTTGACCGGAACCGAAGACGATGACCTCACTCTCCATTCATCTTCTCCAGCCATTAACCACGCATCTTCTTCGGTTTCGGGCTATTCAACTACTGATTTACTGGGGAAAACACGATCAGGCGCACCTGATCTAGGCGCTTATGAATTTATTCCCAATTCGGCTCCAAGCATTACGCAAGGTACTAATGCAACGCTATCCTTGAATGAAGACGGTGCGATAAGCACTTCATATTCTGTCACTGATGTTGATGGCGACTCCCTTTCTTGGTCTGTTTTGACCGAAGCTGTCCATGGTGAAGTCACCGTTGAGGCAAATTCGGGAGTGTTAACCTATTCTTCCAATGAAGACTATTTCGGAGAAGATTCTTTTACTCTTCAAGTCTCCGACGGCATGAATATCGCTCAAATTGAAGTTACTGTTACAGTAAACCCCATAAATGATTCACCGTTTTTAACTAATTCGATCGATGCCGGAACTCTCGCCGTCACCGTCAAGGACGGAAACGCTACCGTCGTTAGCCTCACTGCGAGCGACAAAGAAGGTGACGACGTGAGCTATTCTTTGGGAGATACTCATGACGAAGCATTTTTTGAACTGAACTCTGCGACAGGTATGCTCCGCTTCAAGAACCCTCCTGAACACAAAAACCCTCTAGATTCCAATGCGGATAATCTTTATTTACTGACTGTTTTCTACACAGACGGAAATGCTCCTCCCAATAACATAGAAATACGTGTGACCGTTATATCGTCGGGTTCTTCCTCAACCGTCACTTACGTCAATCTGAAAACTCAAACTCAAGGCCTTGGAACTATTACTACAACAGGCGGAGAAAATTATGAACAAGGGGACACCACATCTCTAACTGCGACACCCTTTTCCCGCCATACCTTTTCTCATTGGACCGGAGACATCAATGGCAGCAGCAATCCGCATGTTCTCACGATGGACGCAAACAAGACTGTCATTGCAGTCTTCCACAAACTGAATGCGATCCCCCGGTTAACTCACACTCTTGTCGACAACAATTTCTCCATTACCTTGAACGAAAATTCGACTGTCGCCATAGATCTCAACGCAACAGATGATGACAACGATAGCATTATTTTTACCCTTTCGGGTAAAGACGCAGAGCGTTTCGATCTTAACGCCAGCACGGGTATATTAACTTTTTTGAGCCCGCCCGACTACGAAAATCCAGACGATGTCGGAAAAAACCACACATACGATGTGACCATAACTCTTTCTGACGGCATGGATGTCTCTTTTGCAAACTTATTGATTTCCATCCTTAACGACATAGAGGAACCGCCCGCCAATTTCACATTAACTATCGAGATTGAAGGATTTGGGACAGTTACGGCTTCCGACGGACAGTCCGTCACCTCAACAGTTGACTTCCTGTATTCCGTAGATTCAAACGTCACCCTTACGGCCACGGCCACGATAGGGCACACTTTTACCGGATGGCAATTCGATGCCACGGGAGTTGCCAACCCCACTGTAGTTAGAATGACTGCAGACAAATCTGTAACTGCGGTTTTTACGCCGAATGATTCTTGGACTCTCGCCGAGGACAAGGGAAGTATGTGGCGGTATTTCTCATGGTTAGGTCATTATTATGATACGACCGTTGGCTGGATCTTCCATGAGGACCACGGATGGCTTTACCTTGCAAGCGACTCAACTTCTTCCGTCTGGATTTATGAACCCCTACTGGGCTGGCTTTGGACAAATTCTGCGATCTATCCCTATGTCTATCGCCATTCAACCAAAGGTTGGCTGTATTATGAAAGAGATTCTCAAGATCCTAGAATTTTTTATGATTACAGTCTCAGTCGATGGCTCTCTGTAAGTTTGGGAGAGACTGCTGTAAATCAAAATGCCTCAAGCTACGACTGGAATTCAACAACTACCTTGTCTCCCGGTTATGGGTGGAATCTTACTGACCTTGCAGTCAGCTTTCGCTGGAAACGAGAATTGCGTTACAATGATCAATCCGAGCAATACTTCGGTCCCGAAAATTACCGACTGCAGGTAGATGACGATCTGGCCTTTGTTTCTCCGGAAATAAATATTCTCCAAACGCCTCCTAAAGCTTCATACGAGAGTGATGCCTCAACTTTTGCAAATTGGACTCAAATCGCCTATATGCCTACCGTATTGTTGCCCAAAGGCACTTATCATTGGCGCGTCAAGATTGAAGACGGTAACGGGAGCCCATGGTCTGCACCCGTTACTTTTATTGTAAATGATGATCACTCGTCTGGCACTCTCGTCCGACCTCTTGGTCCCGATGCGCCACTTTTCTCGTTTGATATGTTTTGCGGAACGGGAACCGAAGGTCTGCTAGACCGAGTGCCCGAAATTCATGCTTCGTTCCCCGAAAGTGTAAGGCCTTACGTAGCTTTTGCCATAGACTGGGAGATCATCGGGACAAACCCCACTCTGGACGATGGTTTCGACGGCACTTTTACGGATATGATTCGACCAATGGCCGAAGCAGGCGTCCCTCTACTTGTCAAAACAGGAGGTCCGGACAAAGATTTCCAACAATTTGCGGATCTTGCCGAACTCGAACAACTCTTCAAAACCTACCCCAATTTAATTGGTTCCGTCCAAGGAGAAACCTTTTGGGATTTCATCGATTCCGATTTCAACTCTACCATACGCGAACAACAATTAACTTGGTACAAGCGTAGTTTTCTGCTCGCCGCAAAATATGGTCGGCTTGTGATTTGGGGGAACGGGAACGACGAAGACTTCGTTTGGGACAAATTTCTTGGCCAAGAAAACAACTCCACTCCTTGGATGACTCCTGAAGAATTTGAAGCTTTGGCGCCAAACTTGGTGATGGCACCTAAAAATAATATTCCTTTTGGTTACTATCAAGCGGAGGCAGCTGTAATGGGCTCCTGGCTCTCTGGCCAAACAGACCATTGGGGGATTTGGTCAGAAGGATGGGGATGGGGTTCCATTGGGTACGACAAGCTTTTTGGTGAGCAAAACAAGGGAAATGCCGATGATCCTGATTTTTCCTCTATGCCCTACAATTTGTGGATACAAATGAAGTTGGCGGGCTTATCGCAAGGTGCCACCGTTTTTCATTTCGGCGGCGAGTCATCCGTCGTCGAATGGGGCGAGTATGATTCAATCAATGATCAATTCGTATCCGACGATTCAAATCTTACGCAAAGTACAGCCTTTTGGGATATGGCCGGCAACGAACATCCGGCTCTCAAACGGTATATCGTACCTTTTCTCAAATCAGTCATTACGGAAAGTTTGATTCCATCCAAAAGTGAAGTTTTGGACAAGGTAAAGTTCGCAGTGGCAGCCCCTGCCCCTGAAACACCCAAAGGTTCCGCTCTCGATTACGGCAATTATGCCTCCCTGTTGCAAGCTACCGTCGGTATTCCGGATTATCTTTCCATTCAAAACGCACAAGCGGCTAATCCGGATGTAGAATATTACGAACTTATTCCAAACGCCAACCGTCGGGAACTTCTACACGACGTTGGACGGTACTACATCGCACCCATCTTGCCGTATCCAGTCACTTCCCTTTCAGATGACACGAAGGTCTTATCTCTCGATGATCTTGGAACTATTGAAGCGGTACGTGCCCAAGTTGATCCTCTCTACCCCGAAGTCGCCTCTGGTACTGCTTGGGTGGTTCGAGTGGGAAACCGTATATTTGTCAGCAACGGTCTGGAGAACACCGACCGTGCCCAAAGTTTTTCAATCCCCGTTGATGCATTTGGTACCTTGTCCGGTACAATTCAACCACATTCATACCTATTGGCCACGGTAGGGAATGAGAGGCTTTGGATAATGGCCAATGCAGACGCCAAAGGGGCTTATAACGACGACAGAACCACCCATCTACAAATAGAAGGGCTTACTTCGGAACCTTCTTGGTCAGTTATAGAAGGATCAGCGGATGCTAGCTGGACAAACGGAATACTTAATTTGCAACTTCAACACCAAGAAGGTGCGACTGAAGCAATAGTGTCCCCCTAACCTACTTCTTTTTATTGCCGCCAAATAGACCGCGTAAACCACCGGGTTTCTTCCCGTCCTCTTTTTTTGCTCCATCTGTCGCGTTGGAACGTGCTTTAATTGCAGCAGCTTCTTCCGCAGTAACCCACATGTGAACATGGGCTTTTTCAACAGTAAGAACATAATTTCGGTTTAGCGTGAAACCATAGGTTTTGAACATCAACTTATTGTTGTCGTTAAGCTTAGCTTGAAGGGCGTCCAATTGTTTTTTTAGTTCAGCGTGCTTTTGCTCATCTTGTTCATTCTGAAGCTTGGTAAGTAACTGACCGGCGAGAGAGCGTTGTTGTTGGACTAGCTGAACATTTTTTTGGAACTCGCGGTTAGATTCCGTGGTATTCAAAGAAGCTACCTTTACCAGCTCCAGTTTTTGCTGGGGTGC
>CAZXKR010000116.1:0-5456 GCA_964641305.1 uncultured Puniceicoccaceae bacterium
TTCCGGTTCTGTTGGCGGTTCTTCCTTAGGTTCGGGTTGCGTGGGTTCTTGCTTTGGTTCCTCCTTGGGCTCTTCCTTTGGTGCCTCCTTGGGTTCCTCCTTTGGCTCCTCCTCGGGCTCTTCCTTTGGTTCCTCCTTAGGCTCCTCCTCGGGCTCTTCCTTTGGCTCCTCCTTGACGGCGGCCGTCGTGGCTTCTTCCATTTTGACGCTCACTTCCTCCAGAGACACCTCTGCCGTAGCCGCGAACGCTCCCGTGTTCGATGCAGCGATTGTCTGTGCCGCCGCGGGATTCACGGCGCGAGGCGCCACTTTTCCCGTAGTGGATACGTCCACTCCTCGATTTGCCGTTACGGGCAAGGGGGCGGCGGCGCCCTTGGGAGTGAAGGCGACGGTGGATTCGGTGACGTCCAGAGAAAAGCCGGCAGCTGCTGAATTAGCTACTCGAAACTGCGTGCCGCGTATTCCTGCAACCCCCGCAGGAGAATAAATGTTCATGCTGGAATCACGATTTAGCTTTTTTGTACCTACGATCAAGTCGCCTTGTTCGAAATCGAGTTCCACCAAGGAGGTACTTGGTTCTTCCTTCAAATCCGCCATCTTCCGTTTCTTCGCCTCAAACTTCTCTTGACTGAAACTACGCAGGCGAATCTGTGTCTTCGGTCCCAAGGTGGCCACCGTGCCGTTGGAAAACAACAAAATTGCGGAACCGTCGTTTCCCGTTTTTACGGATGTGCCTTCGCCGACCGAATCGTTTACTTCGCTGTCTTCTGCAGAAATGGCTTTGCCTTCGATTGAAAAATTCACTTCCCCTTTTTTCGATGCAATCAAGATGATGCCTTTTCGCGCATTGGAAGAATTGGCGTCTTGTTGGGCATAGCCAATCCCCGTGGCCAGACAGCAAATCGCAAGGCGGATTGCCCACATTATCGGGGGAGTCATTGCAATGAAGCGTGCACTGCCTACACTTGAAAGGTTGTCTCTGGGCTGCATGGGCTGAATCGTCACTGGTTACCTCCTATGGCATGATCGAGGTCGATGCTGAACCATTCGTTGTCGGAATAGCGGAAGAAGTAAATTTTCGCGGGATTGGTTCCGTCTCCCGGAATCTTTTCCAGCCTGAAGCACCAGCTGTTTTCATTGGCGAGGAATAAATAGCGGCTTCCCGGTTGGAAACGCTCCCGGTCCGTCCAGACCCAGCCCAGCTGTTTCTGCCAGAACCAGAAACCTTCGTCCCACTTGCTCGGAGAAACGTACAGCCAGCCCAACTCGGAATGGTAAATCCACCCGAAATCGGTTCCATGAAAAGTACCGAACCACTCGGAGCGCCACCATCCGGGGGCATCGGCGTTTTCTTGCGCGTCAGCCCAGTCGAAGGTAGTTGGCTTCGTGGTGAAGCTAGCCCGGAGCCCGTAGGCTGTGCCTTCCGCGTTTCGAGCATAGGCCCTGTAATGATAGACGGTATTCGGACGCAGGCCTTCGGGGCGGGCGTAGAACTCTCCCAAGCCTGATCCTGCAGGCACTACCATTATGCCGGTTATCCCGAACTCGGGATCGGGCATCCTGCCGATCACGAACCCTCGAGCGGCAACTCCAGTCGAGTGGCCGGAATCCAAGACCACTCCGTTAAGCGTCGCCCCCGTTTCGGTAACGTCTTCAGGTGAAGGTGTCGCGATCGGGCGTCTTCCGGGGATCGTTTGGGTTTTTCCCGTTTCGACCCACGGAATGAAGGCGTCATGCACGAGGATCGTAAAGCTTTGAGAGTCGCCCTCCCCGAATTCGTCTTCGACTTTCGCTCGTAAGGTATAGGTGGCGTTGGCTTCGTAATCGAGCTTGGTCGAGGTTCTCACCGTACCGTTCGTTTCCACTGTAAAGAAGTCGTTGTTATCGGCGAGAGAGTAGGTGAGGACGGCGTGAGCATCGTTGTCCGTGGCGTTGAGAGTGCCGACAATGGTTCCCGGAGCAAGGTTTTCCTCCATGCTTTCCGCCCTGCGGAGCAAGCTTAAATCCGTCGGACTCGCATTGGTCGTGGTAACGGTGCGAGAGGCTACGGCTTCATTGCCTTCGCTATCTCGCGCCGTGAAGGTTACCAAGTAGGTGCCGGGTCGATTTGCGTTTACGGCTTTCGCGTCGACAATCACCTCTACCTGACCATCGACAGAGTCTACGGCATTGGCTCCTAAGTCGACGTAAGGAGTGTTCACGGGGTGGTTCAATGCGCTCGAACCGTTCAAGGTGATGACGGGTGGTGTCATGTCCTTGACCTGAAGAAACCGGCTCATTTGTTTTGCTTGGTTGCCCGAAAGGTCAACTAAGTTGTAGAAGATTTCGTAACTTCCGGGGAGATCCGGGTTCAGGTTGTTGGTTATGTTCACATTCTCGGTTAGGTTCCCGTCCAGTCGGTCGCTTGCCTCGTAACCGGGGTCTTCCCATGTTTCGCCCACGGCAAGCGTCATAAATTCCGGCCCTTTAAGCGTAATCGTTGGCGATTCGGTGTCGATTACTTGAACAATGCGGGTACCCTGCACTTCCACTCCGGCAGAGTTGGAGATGATGTAGGTTAACTTGTATTGGCCTGATTTATAGACGTCCACAGTCCCAATTGTTTGAATACTTTGCGACAAGTCGCCTTCGAATTGGTCCCTTGCTGTGGCTCCCGGATCTTGCCAAGCGTAACCCCCTTGGTGAGGTTCGACTGATTTTCCGTTCAAGGTGAGGGACAGACCTTCTTTGTAGGTTGTCGTCCCTTCCGCCGAAACGATCACCAGGCGGCTCATGCTTTCGGCTCTGTTGCCTGCGGCGTCCACTGCGCTGAAGGTAATGGGGTAGACGCCCGGCAGAGAAGAATTGAAGCTGCCTTCGTGGGTTACAGGTAGGTTGCCGTCTACGAGGTCGTATGCAGTAACTCCGAAAGTGTGCAAAGTGAATCCTCCGACAGTCACTTCCAATTCCTTAAAGAATCCTAGGTTGATGACGGGTGGCGTGGTGTCTACGACTTTTACCGTACGTCCGGCATGGCTCTCTTGGCCCGAGGAGTCCGTTACGATATATTTGATTTCATAGGTCCCGGGCATCGGTTTTTCAGCAGACAAACCATTCGATTCCGTTCGTACTTGGCTTGTCAAGTTTCCGTCCAACGAATCCATCGCTTGGATTCCGGGATCTTGCCATGGCATGCCTGCCTCGATGGTCAGGAAGGGGGCTCCGGTCAAGTGCAACGTCGGTTTCGTGGTGTCTTCCACTGAAACTTGGCGGATCAAGGTGGGCGAGGAATTTCCTGCGCCGTCCTTCACGTCGTATCGAAGTTCGTAATTCCCAACCACGCTCGGATCGACGAATCCGGTGATGGTTACCTCGCCCGTCAGGTTCCCGTCGACGGTGTCTTCCGCATGGTGCCCGGGGTCGACCCACGGCATCCCCGCTTCGTGGTGAATGGCGGCGTCACCCTCAAGCGCAAGAGTTGGATGCGTGCGGTCATCCACCGTGATATGTCGATGCTCTTCGGCTTCGTTTCCGGCGGAGTCTGCCACTTTATAGGTCAATGTGAAACTCCCCGAATCGATAAAGCTTTGAAATCCCTCAATCTCCACTTGATCGGTAAGGTTCCCGTCTCTGGCGTCAATGGCGGAGTATCCGGGATCGATCCATGGCATTCCCGCTTCGTGATAATGGTAGAATGGATTGTCTTGGCCGTGGGCCAGAAGAGTAAGCTCGGGGGGCGTCAGGTCGGGGGTAACTTTTAAGGGAGGGACGAACTCGACGATTTCCCCATAGCCCATGCCCTCGTGATTGGTCGCGACAGCCCTTGCGTAATAGCGTTTGCCTTGTTGCAGGTTTTCGAAAGTGGCCCATGTAATTGTGCCCATTCCCTGTATGCTCGTCACAGGAGACCAGACAGCCTCTGCCGGAACGATCATTCCCTTGCCGTCGGGATCTATTTCGGCAATTAGCGAAGCATTGTTTTCGGCTAGAATTACTCCGTTGAGATTCGACAGCAAACCATTGTTCCCATCGGAGTTCACTCGCAGGCCAAATTCAAAGTCTCCATCGGATTCCGATTTTTCACGCCCTCCCAGAGTTTCCACTGTCGGTACTTGGGCGTCCAAAACGCGCAACTCAAAGAGTTTTTGTCCCAACAGGGTCTGCTTGTTCCCAATTACGGAGTAAACCATGACGGGAATTCCATATGTCTTCGGACCCGATTCGAAGTCCAGGCCATACCTGAGCTTGAAACCTTTCCAAGCGTTGTTGTAATCCACGGGGGTGTTGCTCAGCATCCATTCGTATTTGTATTCAACGCCAGGGTAGGGGGATTTTACGGGAACGGGTTCCGGATGTTCTTCCAGCCTGGCGATTTCGTTCTCCAATACCTCCCAGCGCGTGATGGGGAGCCATTCCTCCGGTTCGTAGGAAACCCTTACCCGAAAGGTGAATTCGGGAAATCCGGGCTTGCTTCCATCGTCGTTCGGGTCAGTCCCCTCGTCCGCTTCCTCATAGTCGGAAAAACCATCGTCGTCGGAGTCGCCGTCTTCAGGGTCCGTGCCCCGGTCGTTTTCTTCTCGATCGCTCTTTCCATCACCATCGGTGTCGCGGATAGCGGTAGCATGCAGGTGCGTAACTTCTTCGACGGAGAGGGCTCTGTCGAAAACTAGGACGTCGTCGAGCGATCCCGCTGCGAATCTTTCGTTCGAGCCATTCGGCCAAGTGACGGAACCGATGGTGAGGATGTTCACCTCGGGGTCGGGTACTCCCGAGGTCTGTTCCGAAGCCTTCCATTCTCCATCCAGGAAAATACTTTTTCTGGTGCCGTCGTAGGTAGCCGCAAAGCAATGCCAGGCGCCGTCGTCCGCCTCTTCCGGGGTCCAAAGCCATTTTGGGGAAAGCCCAAGGGCGGAGCCAAACTCAAGGGAGCCCGGGTCATTGCGTTCGGGTCCGAAAACATTCAAGAGATAAGATTTTCGCCAGCTCAGGATGGCTTGGTCGCTTCGCTTGGATGAGCTTTTCGCTTTGCGGGTTAGATTCATCCATGCAACCACCGAAAACTTTGCCGGACTCGGCGGCATGTTTTCGACTTTCACGTGGTCATTCACTCCGTCGAAATGCAACGCTCCCTCGATCTTGCCGTCGACCCAATGATTATTGTTATTGTCTTCGTCGAAGTTAATCAGAAATCCGTCGCGACCGTTTCCACTCGAATCCCGCGCTATTCTCCCTTCCTTCTCGTCAAAGGTCCAGTGGGCTAGCAGTCGGTGGGTCAAGTCGAGGGCGTGCGAAGCGGGGTCGTATGGATCGGTCCCGTCTGTAAGTTCCCGTTCGTCGGAGAAACCATCGCCGTCGGAGTCGTGTTCCGAGTCCATTTCGACGGTCACTTGGAAAACGTCGTCCACGGACTTTCCATTGGAAGTGGCCGTTACCGTGATTGTCGCCGTCCCGAACCGGTTGGTCTGGAAGTCCAGCGT
>CAZXKR010000117.1:0-5454 GCA_964641305.1 uncultured Puniceicoccaceae bacterium
GAAATTCTGGGGGAACTGCTTCTCTGTTTCGTCTCAATTCCGGCAATGGTGAAGATGAATTGGCATTGATTAAGGAAATGCAGCGACATCCTCTGACGGATGCCATATTGCATATCGATTTCGTGCAGGTGACTCGTGGTCAGGAACTACAGACCAAGGTCCCACTGGAAATTGTAGGGGAGGCTGTGGGCGTAAAGATGACCGGCGGTATTCTTGAAGTTAACACGAACGAGGTTGAGGTACGTTGCCGACCAAGTGCTTTGCCTTCTTCGATCGAAATCGATGTTACTGATTTGGATCTCGGAGATAATCGACAAGTTAAAGATCTTCCCGTGATTGAGGGTGTGTCATTCCCCGGGGATCCGTTGCAAGTTCTAGTCGCATGCGTTGGAAGCGCCAGTGGTCGTGCTTCTGCTGAAGATGAGGAGGAGGTCCTTGATGACGAAGCTGACATCGCCGAAGGCGAGGAAGGAGACGCTTCTTCCGAAGAAGGCGAATCGGAGAAAACCGATGATTCTAAAGACTGAGACCTCCCTTCCCCCCGACCGTGCTTCACTTCACTTAGTATGAGTCGTGTCTCCGATAGCAATCGTTGGTCTAGGAAATCCAGGTCTGGAATATTCCGGAACACGTCACAATGCGGGGTATTGGTTATTGGACGAGTTTGCCCGGCAACTGGACGTCACATGGAAAGACAAACCACGTTTCCATTCCAAAGTGGTTATCGCCTCGAGTTCTGGGAAATCATTAATCCTCGTCAAGCCGGGCAATTTCATGAATTGCAGCGGCGAGTTTTTGAAACCTCTTCTCGATTACCACAAATGCATTCACTCGGAAACTATTGTGATTCACGACGACACTGCCTTTGCGACAGGTCAAATAAGGTTGTCATGCAATCGTGGTCACGGCGGTCACAATGGGGTAAAGGACATAATACGCGCCATCGGTTCGGACTTTATTCGTTTTCGACTCGGGGTCGGCATGAAGAAAGATTCCCGCATGGATTTGGCCGATCACGTGTTAAGCCGATTGACCATTCAAGAAACCCGACTCTTGACTGAAAAAAAGGACTTTTTTATAAGCACATTGCGCGAGATTCTTGACAAGGGCTGTGCACATGCCATGAATTCTGTAAATCAAAAATTAAAAGAACGTATTAAATTAGATGAGCAAACGAAATTATAAAGCGACGATGGTTCATGACCCTCGAGGCAATGAAGGTGGTTCCGACGAATTTATCTCCCAGATGAGCGATGTTATTCGTTCAGTTGAGGGAGAAGTCAAAAAGGTTGAAAATCTTGGAGCTCAAGACTTTGCCCGCAAGTCGAGTAGCAATCTTGCCAATGGCGTATACTTTCAATTTGATATAGAAGCTGAACCTGAACTGCCCTCTCGCTTGCTCGAAAAACTTTCCTTGGAAAAAAATGTCGATCGCATAGTTGTCGAACGCCTTTGATTTCTTTTTTGCATTAGACTCCCAACCCAACTAGTATCATGGCCTCCCTAAATAAAGTGCTTCTTATCGGCAATCTGACTCGTGATCCTGAGGTGAGAATGCTCCCGAGCGGTCGATCCGTCTGTAAATTTGGTTTGGCTATCAACCGAAACTTCAAGGATGCGGAGGGGAACAGGCGTGAAGAGGCTACGTTTGTTGATGTGGAATCTTTTGGGCCACGAGGTGAGGCACTAGCCAGGTTTTTTTCAAAGGGTAAGCCAATCTTCGTTGAAGGTCGCCTCAAGCTGGACCAGTGGGAATCACAAACAGGTGAGAAACGTAGCAGATTGCTCGTAGATTTGGAAAATTGGGAATTCGTGGGAGCAAAGCAAGATAGTTACGAAGGTCAATCTCGCGAACCAGCCACTAGTGCATCTCAGAGCACTCAGGTCGCCCCTGATAATGCAATTGCCGCACCGGATAGGGATAGTTCGTCTCCACCTGCAGGCGACCCCGACTTGAACGAAGATGTTCCATTCTAAAACTGATTCAATAAACATCTACCTTTAATTTCCTTAACCTTATTACTATGGCCACAACAGAAATACTCTTAGTCGACAAAGTCGAAAATCTCGGAGCAGAGGGAGACATCGTTAAAGTCAAAGCGGGTTACGCCCGTAACTGGTTGCTTCCCCGTAAGAAAGCAGTATCTCTTAATCATTCCAACAAGAAACGTATGGAATCCCTCATGCGAGCTCGTGCCCACAGGGAGGCCGATGAGCAGAGCCAAGCCGAAGAAATCGCGGTCAAATTACGAGAGACTCGTGTCGCGATCGCCGTCAAGACTGGTGCTGGTGGAAAACTGTTCGGTTCCGTAACTTCTGCACAATTGCTTGCCAAACTTGAAGAGCAGGGCTTTCACTTGGACAAACGCCATCTTGCTCCCTTTCGACCGGTGAAGGAATTGGGTAAACTTACTGCAACGTTTCAACTCCACCCGGAGGTCAAGGCCGACGTAGAATTTGAAATTGTGTCGGAAAATCCCATCGAGACTGAAGAAGACTGAGATGCTTGCACGTCTTTGCTATCTGCTAACGATCGAGTAACTGTTCTCATGCCATCTGCCGAAATAGGCACCCAAGGCGAGAGGAAGCAAAGAAGTTCTCGAGAATTTGGCGACGACAAGTCATCCGCTGGCGCTACAAGCTTTTTGTCAGGACCTTCTCTTCCGAGCAACGGTGACGCTGAGCAAGGATTACTCGCGGCATGTATTCTCGACCAGACCGGAGAAACTACTTCCTTGTGCGCAGAGTCAGGACTCCTTCCTGAGCATTTTTATTCGTCAAATCATCAATTTATATATTCAGCCCTGCTTGATCTTCAGCGTGAGGGTGAGCCTGCCGATGAGATTCTTCTTGCTGAAAAGCTGTCAAAACTTGACCAATTGAACGAAGTGGGAGGTCATGCCGCATTGGCGGCTCTGACATCTCGCATAGAGACACCTGCCCATGCTCCTTTTTGGCTGGAGATAGTTAGGGAAAAGCAAATTCTACGACAATGCATACGCGTAGCTCATGATATCATTGACCGAGCCAATAAGCAGGAAGGCGATCTAGGTGCATTTCTAGGTGAAATCGAAAAAGATGTTTTTGAGTTAAGCCAAGATCGAGCTTCCGATGCAGCAAAGAGATTTAGAGAACCAGTAACTAGTGCCGAAGAGCAAATTAACAGGTTGATAGCTGGTAATGATGTAGCTGGAGTAAAAACTGGCTATCATGATCTAGATAATTTGACCAACGGTTTGAGCCCTGCCGAAATGATCGTTTTGGCTGCTCGACCTTCCGTAGGCAAGACTACCCTTGCCATGAACATTGTCGAGAATATCGTTTTGTCTCCGGCCGTGCAGGATGCCCCTCCAAGCGTTCTTGTATTCAGTTTGGAGATGAGTGCCGTTTCCCTTGCCATGCGCTTGATTTGTGGTCGAGCCGAAGTGAATCAAAGTGATCTTCAAAGAGGATTTGCACCTCGTGATGCTCAAGCAAAATTAGCTGCGACCGCCCGTGAATTTCGTCAAGCGCCGATATGGGTTGATGATTCAGGAGGCTTAACGATCCATCAACTTCGAGCGAAAGCTCGCCGTACTCATTCCCGCCAACCTCTTGCGTTGATTGTTGTCGATTACCTCCAACTCATTGGAACTGACTCACGTATCCAATCGAGAGAAGCCGGAGTTGCGGACATTTCTCGTGGACTTAAAGCTATGGCCAAGGAACTGAATGTCCCGGTTATTGTCTTGAGTCAGCTCAATCGGGAGTCTGACAAGGATCGTCGTGAGCCAAGGCTTTCAGACCTCCGAGAGTCAGGTTCTATTGAGCAGGATGCAGATATCGTAATGCTTCTTGCCAAGGACAAAACAGCATCTGATGTCCGCGAGATGGATGGGCCCAATGACGGAGCCGAAGAGGGTGAAGACTTCGAGACTATAAAGCTTATCTTGGCGAAGCAACGAAATGGCCCAACAGGTAATTTGCAACTAGCGTTTCGTCGACAGTTTACTCGTTTTACCAGTATGCACGGTGGTTCCCGCATGAATTAAGATCAATGTCTACTAACATTCGCATTTTAGGCCTTGCCTGTTGTATTCTCATGGGATGGGCGGCATTTTCACTGGCTCAAGTTGACCCTACGGGCAAGCGTATTGCGGAAATCCGGATCACGATTGAAGGACCCCGTACGATCGGTGAGTCTTTTATCCGCGAAAACCTTCAAGTAGAGGTTGGGGCGGAGTATCACTCCAGTGCTGTGGACAAATCAATCCGTAACCTCATGGCAACTGGCACCGTAGAGGATGTTCGTGTTTTCTTGGATACGGTACAACCTGATCCCGCTTCCATTGTCCTTGCTTTTCGTGTTACTACAAAGCCTCGCATCGGGGAGATCCGGTTTGAGGGGAATGATGAACTTTCTCGTCGAAAGCTCGAAAAATCGATTGAATCCGAAGCTGGTGAGCTTCTCGATGAAGCTATGATCAAGTCTGATGAACGGGCCGTTCGAGAACTCTATCTGGACAAAGGCTTTTGGAATTCTCGGGTCGAATCTGAAATTCTTCGTGATGAAGGTTCTCGTTCTGCCGCTGTTGTTTTTCGTATAGTTGAGAACGAAAGTCGCAAAATCCGCAAAATTGCATTCGAAGGCAACAAACATCTTTCGAGCAGGTTTCTCCGCAAGCAAATGGAAACTGCGCCGTGGCGCTTCTGGCGTTTCTGGTCGAAACGTTCCAAATATAGGCCTTCCGTTCTTGAGGAAGATCTTGAAGCTTTACGCAAGGTCTACCGAGACGAAGGTTTTCTAGATATAGTTATTTTAGAAAGTGGCGTCGAAATTGTAAGGCGTGGGAATAGGGCTCTGGATCTTGTCATAAACTTGGTCGAAGGCGAAAGATCGTATGCAGGGAAAATAAACGTAACAGGCAACGCGGTACTATCTACGGAAGACATCTTGAAAGAAGTCCAGATGCGTGAAGGTGACGTCTACTCTCCCACCCTTCTTGGAGAGGATCGTAATCGCATTAGGAAGCGCTATGGAGAAGATGGTTATCTCGATGCCCGAGTTGTAGCGATTCGCAAACCTAATCTCGAAACGGGGCGAATAGACGTTACTTTTGACGTAACGGAGAACAACAAGTTTACCGTGAATTCTATATTGGTGCGGGGTAACGACAAGACTCGCACCATTGCAATTGTCAGAGAATTAGCTCTTGCCCCTAGCGAAATATTCGACCTCCGCCGAATGGAGACTAGCGAGGCGCGCTTGAGAAACACCCGGTTTTTCGAAAGAGTCACTCTCGACGACGAACCCATTGCTACGGACGATCCTGAGATTCAACGCTCCAGGCGGAATCTCGTGGTGAATGTGAAAGAGGGGCGTACGGGCCATGTTTCCTTTGGAGTTGGATTCAGCACATTGGAAAAAGCAATGATGTTTGCCGAATTTCGCCAAGGTAATTTTGATCTCTTTCG
>CAZXKR010000118.1:0-2732 GCA_964641305.1 uncultured Puniceicoccaceae bacterium
ATACGATGTTCGCATTGCCAATGTGTTTCATGCCGGAGACGGAAACCTGCATCCGTTAATTATGTATGACGGTCGAGTGGACGGAGCACTGGAACGTGCAGAGTCAGCCGCCAGTGAAATTTTGAAGACTTGCGTTAAGATGGGTGGATCCATCACTGGAGAGCACGGGGTGGGTATGGAAAAGCGGCAGTATCTTCCGACTATGTTTAGTGAGGACGACATCGACTTGATGAAGTCCGTACGAAGAGCTTTTGACCCTGCCGAAATTTCCAATCCTGGGAAAATGTTTCCAGACGGCGAAGCTCCCTCTCTGTCTCTCTATGGATTGCATCCTCTGGAAAAGGCAGGGCTAATTTCTCGCGAATGACAATACGACCACGGTCTTCCGAGGAAGTTGCTATGGCGGTAAGCGAGTCATCGCATGTCCTCGCGGTAGGGGGAAAGACCAAACCTGCGTTGACGATGTCGCATGAGGGAGATTTTATCGATTTGTCGGGGATGTCCGGAATTGTAGAATACGAGTCCAGCGAATATGTTTTTTCCGCCAAAGCGGGAACGCCGATAGGAAAAGTACAAGCGACTTTACGAGAAAACGGACAGTACATACCCTTCGATCCTCCTTTTGCCGCAGAGAGCTCAACTTTGGGAGGAATGGTGGCAGCGGGTTTAAACGGTCCCGGTCGGTTGCGTTTTGGTGGCATTCGCGACTTTTTAATCGGAGTTACTTTTGTGGACGGCAGGGGCCGCCTAATAAAAGGTGGAGGGAAAGTGGTTAAAAATGCAGCAGGATTCGATTTTCCTAAATTTCTCGTTGGCAGTCTTGGCTGCTTTGGGATTTTGACAGAGGTGAGCTTTAAGGTATTTCCCGAACCCCGGAAATTTCTTACATTGCGACTTTCTTCCGGAAATTTGGAAACCGGAATAGAGAAAGTTCGTTGTGTGGCGGGTTCACCTTGGGAGCCGGACGGAATGGAGTTAAATTCAGTCGGCGAAATTTTTTTACGAATAGGAGGAGCCGAATCCGCCTTGCCTAAGAGGGCCGATCGGATTCTATTGGAGCTGGGCGGCTTGGGAGAGCTGATCGCCAACGATGAGGCCGACAAATTTTGGCGTAATGCAAACTCATTTGGTTGGGCTTCACCTGACGCCATCTTGGCAAAAGTGCCCGTGACTCCAAACAGAATAATAGAGTTGGACGAATTTCTTTCATCCTTTGGGGCAACGCGTCGATACGGTGTGGCTTGTAATGTTGCATGGGTGGCGTGGCCTCCCGGAAGTGCGGTGACAGAACTGGACCTCGGTTTGCGAAAGAGAGGCTTGCGAGGACTTGTCTTTCGGGGACAGGTGGAGAATGTATATTTGGGGAAGTGGACCGATGGAGCCATTACAAAAGCAGTTAAGGCGGCTTTCGATCCCGATCATAAGTTCCCCTCAATTCCATGAAGCACAGCATTCCCGTCGAGAAATTAGGGCCAGCCGGATCTTTGATGGGCGAGGCGATTCAATCTTGTGTACATTGCGGATTTTGTCTCCCTACTTGCCCAACCTACTCAGAACTCGGCCAGGAAATGGATTCGCCGCGAGGTCGTATCATTCTGATGAAGGAAGCATTGGAGGGGAAATTACCAACCGAGCAGGTGCTGCCACACATAGACCGCTGCCTTGGTTGTTTGGCTTGCGAGACATCCTGCCCTTCGGGGGTTGAATACCGTAACCTATTAGGTCCCTTTCGGGAAAAAGCAGAAACGGAAAGCAAGCGAAGTGTTGCGGAAAAGCTGAAGCGAAAAGCTTTGCTGACCATTTTGCCTTGGCCAGGCAGGTTTCGAATTGCCGCCAAGGTAGGTATGCTGGCGAGGCCATTCAGCCGGCTTTTCCCTGATCTTGCACGCTCCATGTTGACCTTGCTCCCAAAAACGTTGCCGAGCAAAATCAAGCTGCCGGTAGTTGCAAAGCCAATGGGAGCACCAAGAGCTCGCGTCGCTTTGCTTGTCGGATGTGCCCAGCAGGTAATGGATCCCCAAATTAACGATGATACGATAGCCGTACTAGTCCGCAACGGAGTCGAGGTGGTGATTCCTCGCGGTCAAACTTGCTGTGGTGCGCTCGGTTGGCATGTTGGAGCCGGGGAGCATGCCCGTAGGTTTGCTCGAAAAAACCTTGAGGCCTTTCCTCATGATGTGGATGCCATTTTGACCAACGCCGCCGGCTGTGGTTCCGGTTTGAAGGAGTACCCTCTCATTCTGAAAGGTTCGGCCGAAGAATCGGCGGCAAAGTCTTTTGCGGGCAAGGTTGTCGATTTCGGTGAGTTTCTCGACCAACTGGGCATGGTGACTCCGCCCCGCACGAAAGGTGTGCCCAGAGTTGTTTATCAAGACGCTTGTCATTTGCGTCACGCACAAGGAGTGACGGCGGCACCTCGACGATTGCTGCGGGCGATACCCGGCGTGGAGCTTCTGGAGGCAGAAGAACCCGACATATGCTGCGGTTCTGCAGGAAGTTACAACATCGACCAACCAAAAATTGCTGCCGATTTGGGCAAACGTAAAGTAAGTAACTTATTGCAGACCAAACCGGACTGGATCGTGTCCGGAAATATTGGGTGCATCATGCAAGTGCGGTCTTGCATGAATGGTAGCGGCCAAACCCCTCAGGTTATTCACCTAGCCGGATTGCTGCGGCGAGCCTATGAGGAGGAATTGTAGGGGGCTTGTAAATTGGGGCGTTTTGCCCAG
>CAZXKR010000118.1:2742-5434 GCA_964641305.1 uncultured Puniceicoccaceae bacterium
GTGCATCAAGAAACTTTTTCATATGTGTGGCTTGTTTTAACTCGGATCGTCAGACTTGAAAATGGGGGGTGCGTTGTCCGGACGGGTTATTTCACGGCGGCGGCAAACTTTTCCACGATGGATTCCATCTCGGAGACATGTTCTTCCATCGAAGCAAGAAGCCTGAACTGGGCGCGGGCTCGTTGGAGGTTGTGCCCGGGCCGTTTTACTTTGAAGTAGATATCGCCCTCTAGGTAGTCTGCGAGAAAACGCAAAGCCAATTCGTAGGTAAGGACTTGTGGGGCGATGGCCAAGTGATCGACCTCAAGAGGGCTGAGAAAACAGTTGGTCGCGTCAAGGTACCCCTCAACAAGAGCCTCGAAGATTTCGGGCAAAAATTGAATCCTGTTTACGTCAGGCTCATCTTCCTGAGCTGAGCAAGCAGCCGTCCTTACAAGATCACCGAAATCGTGTAACGCGCAACCGGGCATAACGGTGTCGAGATCGACGACACAGATTCCCTCGCCGGTTTTCTTATCGAGCAAAACATTGTTAAGCTTTGTGTCGTTGTGGACGATGCGAACGGGAAATTTTTCTTCGTTGATGGCATCGGCCAAAGATTCTCGAGCTATTGCAAAAGTTATTAGATCACGAACTTCGTTGGTTCTCCCAAGGGGATCTTCAGTCACAACTCTGCGAAAGTCATTGAAACGTTTGCGAGTGTTGTGGAAGTCGGGAATAGTTTGAAGGAGAGGGGAGCCAGGAAGGTCGGCAAGTTGTGCTTGAAATTCTCCGAAAGCTTTGGCCGCCTGATAAGCTTGGCGTGGGCTTTCCGGAATTTCTGCCGACTCTCCGCCATCTATGTATTCCATCATTCTCCAGTAGTTACCGCAGGAGTCTTGTACAAACGGTCTGCCGTCTTGAGAGTGAACCAACCGCAGGCTGCGGCGTGGCGTTTGATCGACGGAGAGCTTTTGGCCAAGGTGCTCGGTAACTCGCGAGAAATTCTCCATAAGGCCTTCAGGATCCTTGAAGACCTCGTGGTTGATCCGCTGAACGGTGTATCGAGTTACGGTCCCGCCCTTTTCGCACGAAAGCAAAAAAGTGTCGTTAACGTTTCCGTTGCCGTGAGGAACAGTGGAGGTTGGGTATCCCTCGAGGCAAAATAATTGGCCGACTTCGTCGGGTAAATGATTCATGCTGTTTTTGAAAGCCACCTAAAGCATTCAAAATTACGGCAATTGGTCAACGATCGACTTTACCCTTTTGGAGATCAGGGGAAACACCGAGAAAAGGCTTCGATGGCTTCGTATTCGGCGAGACCGAGATGATCGTAGGTTTCCGCCAGTCTTCGATCGGCGGCTTCTGCTTGTTGCCACGCTTCAAGGGAGGTACGGCCAGTGACGGGAGTCTGGCTTCGCTGAGAGCGGTGCTGGTAAATCCCCTTCACTTTGTTGGCCAACTCGTCAGGACTTAGGGGAACCGCCATATCGATAGCCTCCACAGACCATTCTCGCTCGTCGCCTCGATAACTCCAGCAACGGCAATCTTTTGTCCAATCCTCGTTCCGTAGAAGCTCGAAGGCCTTTTGAAAACAGGAATAACAAACGGCTTGCACGGTCGTTGGTTCAGACAAGACTCCAGTAACGTAAATTTGGTGAGGCTGAATTTGTTCTAGGAGCTCACGAACGAGAACGATGTCTTCTTCCCGAGGCTCAAAACTGCGAAAACGGCCGTTTTCGTAAAATGGCAAATTGAGAAAACGGATTTGGGAGGAATTCACGCCACAAATTTCCATCGCCGCTCTCGCCTCCCCTCGGCGGACAAGACCCTTGAGTTTTCGTATTGCCGGGGAGTCTTCTCCGAAAGCTTCTCTTCCCGCTAGGTCAGCTTTGACTCGATGGGCAAAGGAGGCTTTGTCGGCAGAATCCGACTCATCCAAATCCATCATGATATCGACCGCTTTTTGCACCTCGCCGTCAGGAACAGACAAGTTGCCCGAAGTTAGGTAGGCAACCGTTACCTCATGCCCTTGGTCGACAAGCCTGTGCAGGGTGCCTCCTAGGCCCAACGCACCGTCCTGAGGGTCCGGGGCAAGGGCAAGCACGCGCTTCGGGTGCGGTTCTGCACGTTCAGGCCGATGGGAATCGTCTGCGTTAGGCTTCCCTCCCGGCCATCCGGTGATGGTATGTTGCACCTCATTAAAAACTCGAATATTCAATTCATATGCAGAACCTCGCTCGGTGAGAAGGTCTGCGAGTCCGTGTTCGCTGTAATCCTCATCTAACAGTTTCAGGATAGGCTTCGCGAGGTGAGAAGAAAGCCAAGCAACTGATCGTCGGGTTGTCCGGTCGGTCCATTCCACAGGGCCAACGACCCAAGGGCTCTTCTTGCGCGTTAACTCTCCGGCAGCCGCCTCATCGGCGAATGCCCGAATGTCTTTGTGTTCTTGCAAGAAACTTGCCGGGAGGGCATCCGACACAGGTTTCTCGACTGCCTTTGCGAAAACCTCGGACTTAGAGTCACCCCATGCAAGAAGGATTATTTTTCTGGCATCCAGAATGGTGCCCACACCCATCGTAATTGCGTAGCGCGGGACATTTTCCTCACCAAGAAAATCTCGAGCGGCATCCTTGCGCGTTAAGGAGTCAAGATGAACCAGACGCGTACGGGAGTCGCGACCGGAACCGGGTTCGTTGAAGCCAATGTGTCC
>CAZXKR010000119.1:0-5389 GCA_964641305.1 uncultured Puniceicoccaceae bacterium
AGTTTTGAATATGCCGAGCAACCACGTCCCGAGGGTTTGGCCCAAGCCCTGATCATTGCCGATGACTTTCTCGCAGGCTCTCCCTCCGCCCTCATTCTTGGCGATAACGTTTTTTACGGTAATGAATTGGAAATGACCTTGGCGGAGGCCGATTCCCGTCGAGAAGGCGCCACTATCTTCGGGTACCACGTTTCCGATCCTACCAGCTATGGTGTTGTCGACTTTGACGAGAACGGCAAAGCGTTGTCTCTGGAGGAAAAGCCGACTGAGCCCAAATCCAACTATGCGGTTCCCGGCCTTTATTTTTATGATGATCGCGCGCCGGGCTTTGCCAAAGCCCAGAAACCTTCTCCTCGAGGAGAACTAGAGATCACCGATCTGAATCGAACCTATCTCGAACTGGACGAGTTGGCCGTGGAATTGCTTGGGCGAGGTACTGCATGGCTTGATACCGGAAGTCACGATACCCTTGCCACCGCAACCGACTTCGTGAAGGTTATCGAACGTCGGCAAGGCCTTAAAATTGCCTGTCTCGAAGAAATAGGCTTTTATAAAAATTGGATAGGAAAGGACGATGTCGAAGCTGCCGTGAAGCGTCATGGTTCTTCTCCTTACGGGGCCTATCTTGGCCAGTTGTTGAAGCGCTGATCGAATCTTGAAGTATGGAAAAACGCATCAACGCATCATGATGCGTTGATGAATGGGCTTGCGTTTAGAGCCTTTTTCAATAGGCTTTTTGATCATGGGTAAAAACTTCATATTCTCCTCAGAGTCTGTTGGCGAAGGCCATCCGGACAAAGTTTCCGATACGATTTCCGACGCCGTGCTTGACGCTTGTCTTGCTCAGGATAAAGCGAGCCGAGTTGCTTGCGAGACCTTCGTCAAGAGTAACATTGTTTGCGTTGGCGGTGAAATCACCACGAAAGCCAAGTTCGACGTCGAGCAGGTTATACGTGAGGCGATTCGTGAAATTGGCTATGTGAACGCCGACGACGTGTTCCACGCCGATCATGTATTCATTAACAACTATCTTACTGCTCAGAGTTCGGACATATCCCAGGGCGTCGACGCCAAGGCTGCTTCCGGCAAGGCCACGGCCGAGCAGGGCGCCGGCGATCAAGGTCTCATGTTCGGGTATGCTTGCGACGAAACCCCCGAGTTGATGCCTGCGCCAATCATGTACGCCCATCGTCTCGGGCGTCAGTTGACCAAGTTACGCAAGGCGGGCAAGGCCAAGTGGCTTCGTCCCGATGCCAAAAGCCAAGTCTCGATCGAGTACGTTAACGACAAGCCGTCCAAGGTTACCAGCGTCGTCGTGTCCACTCAACACGCCGCCGCCGTCGGCAACAAGACGATACGCGATTTCATTACCAAGCAGGTCATCAACAAGGTCATCCCGAAGCGGATGCTCACGCGGGATACGCAAATTCTGATTAACCCCACCGGGCGTTTCGTAGTCGGAGGACCTCAAGGCGACAGTGGTCTAACAGGTCGCAAGATCATTGTTGATACCTATGGCGGAATGGGGCGTCATGGCGGTGGAGCATTCAGTGGCAAGGATCCGAGCAAGGTGGACCGAAGCGCAGCCTACATGGGGCGTTACGTTGCCAAGAACATCGTCGCGGCCGGTTTGGCCAAGCGTTGCGAAATACAGTTCGCCTACGCCATCGGTTATCCCGATCCCGTGTCCGTCTGCGTAGACACTTTCGGCACCGGCATCTTAAGCGACGAACAAATTTCCGATGCAGTCCAGCAAGTTTTCAGCTTCAAGCCGGCCGATATCGTCAAACAGCTGAAGCTTCTTAGACCGATTTACTCCGAGACCACTAATTACGGACACTTTGGAAAGGTGGACGACTTGGAGACTATCACATGGGAAAAAACTAACAAGGTGACTGCTTTGAAGCGGGCCGTTAAATAAGGATTTTTACAATGAGTACCCTCACCGAAGAAACCCTTGATTATAAAGTAGCCGACATCACGTTGGCGGAATTCGGCCGAAAGGAAATTGCCATTGCCGAGCACGAGATGCCGGGTCTCATGGCAACTCGCGAGAAGTACGGCCCGTCCAAACCTCTCGCGGGCGTCAAGGTTATGGGGTCGTTGCACATGACCATTCAGACTGCCGTACTCATCGAGACTCTTGTCGAGCTTGGCGCGGACGTGCGTTGGTGTTCGTGCAACATCTTCTCGACGCAGGATCACGCCGCTGCTGCAATTGCTGCCGAGGGTGTTCCCGTATTCGCATGGAAGGGCGAGACCCTCGAAGAGTACTGGGATTGTACCATGAGCGCCCTTACCTGGCCCGATGGATCGGGTCCTCATCAAATCGTGGATGACGGTGGAGACGCTACACTTCTCATTCACAAGGGAGTGGACCTTGAAAACGGCAGCGATTGGGTAAACTCGGAATCCGGCAGCGAGGAGGAACAAGTCATCAAGAATCTCCTTATCCGGTTTCATGCCGAGAAGGCCAGCCATTGGGCAGGCGTTGCGGATGCGATGGTCGGCGTTTCCGAGGAAACTACGACAGGTGTCCACAGGCTCATCCAAATGCAGGAGAAAGGCGAATTGCTCTTTCAGGCCATCAACGTAAACGACTCTGTGACCAAGTCAAAATTCGACAACGTGTACGGATGCCGCCACTCCTTGGTCGATGGCATCAAGCGGGCCATGGACGTTCTCGTTTCAGGCAAAGTCGCCATGGTGTGCGGGTACGGTGACGTTGGCAAAGGATCCGCCGAGTCGCTCGCCAACGAAAAGGCTAGAGTCATGATTTCTGAGGTCGACCCCATTTGCGCTCTGCAGGCCTGCATGTCGGGTTACCAAGTGACTACCATTGAGGATGCTCTCGCAGAGGCTGATATTTTTGTTACCACTACCGGAAACAAGGACATCATTACTGCTGATCACATGAGCCGAATGAAGGATCAGGCAATCGTCTGCAACATCGGGCACTTCGACAACGAGATACAAGTAGCCGAACTCGAGGCCATGGAAGGGGTCACTAAGGAAGTCATCAAAGACGATTCCATTCCCGGTGGTCCCGTCTCTCGTTATACCTTTGCCGACGGTCACTGCATTTACATGCTTGCCGAAGGACGCTTGATCAATCTCGGTTGCGCAACCGGACACCCGAGCTTCGTAATGTCCAACAGTTTTACGAACCAGACGATTGCCCAGATCGACATTCGTAACAATACGGATCGAGAAGTCGGTGTGTATCGTTTGGACAAGGAATTGGACGAAGAGGTCGCTCGCTTGCACCTTGGCAAGCTAGGCGCAAAGTTGACCCAGCTTTCGCCTGAGCAAGCTGATTACATCGGCGTTCCTGTCGATGGTCCCTACAAGCCCGAGCATTACCGCTATTGAGCCAAGGGTATCTCCTTTGACGCGTTGACCCCAAGTCGGGGTTGTGCGAGCATTCGGTCGAAACTCACAATGTTTTAGACCCCTTAAAGTATGTTCTACGACCAGACTAAAGTTTTTCTGAAAGCCGGTAACGGTGGTCATGGTTGTGTAAGCTTTCTTCGCCAGAAGTATATGCCTAACGGCGGTCCGAATGGTGGTAACGGTGGAAAGGGTGGAGACGTTCGCATTTTGGCCGACGTAAACGTCGGGGACCTCCGAGCTTTTCATTTTAATCCCCAATGGAAGGCCAAGAACGGAGAACCCGGTCGGGGTTGTGACCAAAATGGAAAAGGCGGTGACGATTGTCTCATCAAGGTTCCACCGGGGACAGTCGTTCAAGTAAGGGACTCGGATGAAATCGTATGCGAACTTCTCGAGGCTGATCAGGAAATCGTCTTGCTGGAGGGCGGTAGGGGAGGGCGTGGGAATGCTACCTTCAAATCTTCGGTCAACCAAACCCCTCGACAATTTACGGACGGTAATGCCGGCCAGGAAGGAGACTATGTATTTACTCTCAAGACGATAGCCGACGTAGGTCTAGTTGGATTTCCAAATGCGGGCAAGTCCACCTTGCTCAATACCCTTTCCAATGCTGCCGTCAAGGTCGACTCCTATCCCTTCACGACTCTTTTCCCAACCGTTGGCGTGGTCGAATTTCCCGAGGATTACGATCGCATCACCATGGCCGACGTGCCCGGATTGATTGAAGGAGCCGCCGAAAACCGTGGACTCGGTCATCGCTTTCTTCGGCATGTGGAACGTTGTAAAATAATCCTAATTTTGCTCGATCTAGCATCCACCGACGAAAGAGATCCTCTGGATGACTTCCTACAGCTGCGAACGGAACTGGACAATTACGATCCGGAAGTCGCATCCAAGTCTTTTCTAGTTGCGGGAAACAAAATGGATGAGCCCGCTTCAGCTGAAAATCTGGAACGTTTTCGAAAAGCTCATCCCGAAATTCCCATATACCCGATATCCGCTATTCTCGAGGAAGGACTTCCCGAGCTTAAGGCGGATTTACGTTCACGGCTTCGCTGAGAAAAATTCACAATTTTGGATTTGCTCTCTTTTTTGCTTGTTTTGCACAAACGCTTGTGTAAATAAAATTGTTATATTATGGAAATTGAGATCGATGATATCGAACGAGTTGAAGAAAGAACGTCGGCTGCCGAATTCGGCATGAGCCAAGCCTATGAAGGCGAGGCAGGGGAGGGAAGTACTTCTCCAGACTCGCATTCGGGTCGCAGAGAAACAGCCCTTAGGCAGGTAGATTGCATAATCAAGGACATGGCCGAATCCTACCAAAGGACAGCAGGAGTCTTGCGTACGCTGGATCGAATTGCCGGTAAGTTGTGACTGCGAAGCAAATTCTACTTAAGGCGGCGGCCCTTATGGGACGTAAAGGCGGGCGTGCGGGTACGGGCAAGACCAAGCGTCGAGGCAATGCCAACTACTATCGCGATATGCAGAAAAAATCAGTGGAAGTTCGAATCAGGAACAAAAGTCCGGACAAGCCGGAGGATTGAAATCCTTTATTCGTTCAACCACTTTGCATTCTCGATCAGTAGCTGCCACTTCCCGCGATAGCGAGACAGGTATCCGTAGCCGCTGAGCTTGTCGCCTTCTTTAAGGGCAAATAATTTGTCCTTTGCCAATTGGTCAAAGCTCCAAAGCTGGATGGGATGACCTTCAGTCTCCAGCGTTAGCGGTTTTTGTTGAGCCAGATTGCCTGAAAAGCTGAATATCTGACCATAGTTGGCCGACGTGGCCATCTTTTGGGTAAAGGGTTGTGCGTTTGCCAGTGCTTTTGAATAGTCGACTTGCGGAAGGTCTCGAGGTGCCGAAGAATGGTTTTTTCCGATTGCCACAGGTTTCCCTTTGGAGGCGGTTCTGAAACTGGCTACGATGGGTAGGTGATCACTTACGCCGAGGCCGCCGAAGTCGTTGGACCATCGTCGCGGTGTACCGGTCTCAG
>CAZXKR010000120.1:0-5380 GCA_964641305.1 uncultured Puniceicoccaceae bacterium
GGTTACGAAATTTCCGGCAAGGGATGGGAATGGGATGCAAACCGAAGCCGCATTCAAATCAAAGCAAACGTCAAAGCTGTCTTCAACGAAGAGTTCGATGACTTATTTAAATAGAACACAAAACATATGCGTCTAACCAATCTTTATCTTATTTTCATACCATTTGCGGCAACTCTGTCTGCGGGGGAGGAAAACGCTACGCAACCAACGACAATTGAAAGTGATATGGCGGAATTGGTTACGACCAAGGGGGGGCATCGTTTCTACTTTACGGGAAACGTGGTCGTGATGGGAACCGACCTCTTGCTCAATTGCGACGAGCTAGAGATTCTTTCCAAGCGAGAATCCAACTCTTCCAAGTCGAGTGCGAAAGTGGGCAAAATATCCCTAATGGTTGCTCGCGGGAATGTGAGTATCAAGCAAAAGGGATCCCTCGGCACTGGGGACAAGGCCACCATGCAAGCGGATACGGGTTTATTCATCTTGCATGGTTCTCCCGCGGTTTTGGTCGACGAAAGAGGAAAACTGGAAGGGAACGAAATCGTCTTCGAAAGAGGGAAGGGGCGGGCCGAACTCCGAGGCGGGGCAGGAAACCGCCCTCGAGTGGAACTTCCGGAACTTCCTGTCTTGCCTAACTTTGGTCGTGGGTCAAAAAAGAAGAAAAGCATCCAAGAAAAACGAACTCCGTGACAAGCCCGAATTCCATATTGCAAGCCAAGAACCTCGAAAAACGATACGGGCGGCGTGATGTTGTCAGAGGAGTCGACCTTCATGCCAATGGAGGAGAAGTCGTCGGTCTTCTCGGTCCCAACGGCGCAGGAAAAACCACCACCTTCTCAATGGTTGCGGGTCTCGTTCGACCGTCGGCAGGATCAATTACCTTGAACGGCGAGGATATCACCAAGGAACCCACGCACAAGCGAGCCCGTCTCGGTATAGGATATCTACCTCAAGAAGCATCTACTTTCCGGAAACTCACCGTGGAACAGAACATCCGAGCTGTCGCCGAAACCTTGCCTTTGACAAGAAAAGAAATGGATGATCTGGTTCAGGAACGTCTTGCTGAGTTGAAACTGGAAAAGCTCGCCGACCAAAAGGCTTACACCCTAAGCGGTGGTGAACGCAGACGGCTGGAGATTACTCGAGCTCTTGTCCTTTCACCTAAATTCCTTCTCTTGGATGAACCATTCAGTGGAGTGGACCCGATAAGCGTAAGCGAAGTTCGAAAAATCATTCGAACTCTGCGAGACAGAGGAATTGGCATATTCCTGACCGACCACAATGTGCGCGAAACTCTTTTGTCTGTAGACCGAGCTTACCTTTTGCATGACGGACGCGTACTTGCTTCGGGCGATGCAGATACCCTATTGAACGACCCCAAAAGCCGAGAACTTTATTTAGGAAAAGATTTCAAGGTTTGATTTACTTCTTTATCGATCATTAAAACCCAATTGCCATGGCCACTTCGACAAAACCTTCCCATCAAGTCCCCAAAATCATTGAAAGCATCGCGGTAAAGGATTTCTACGAGTCATTTGGTGAACAGCTTCACCTTCGACTCGTGACCAATGAGAAAACCTTAAAGAACAGCACTGTTCGCGAACGCAGCTTAAATCGGCCTGCACTCGCGGTCACGGGTTACTTCAAGTATTTCGCGCACAAACGCATTCAATTATTTGGAGCAGGAGAAATGGCCTTTTTCCGAGAACAAAACTCCGAGCAACGTCGCATGGTCTTGGAAACCATGGTGTCAAAGAAAATTCCCTGCATCGTTATTTCCCGTAATCTTGCCCCACCTCCGGAAATGGTTCAAATTCTGGAAGCGGCGGGCGTTCCGCTTTTTCGTACAAATCTCACCTCCAAAGCCTTTACCACCGAGGTCACGGTATTACTGGAGGAACGTTTTGCACCTCGTTCCAGTTTGCATGGAACCCTGTTGGAGATACGCGGCATTGGAACCTTGGTTCGTGGTGATAGCGGTTCGGGTAAAAGCGAAGCGGCCCTTGCGTTAATTGAACGTGGACACAGCTTGGTCGCAGACGACGTCGTGCGGGTTAAGCTCCTTAGCGACCACACGCCCGTCGGTTTTTGCGACGAAATCAACCGCGGATACATGGAATGTAGAGGAATCGGTATAATAAACGTGGAAGAATTGTTCGGCATAAGATTCATCCGATTGGAAAAACGAATCGATTTAGTTGTCACTTTCATTGAAGATCACGAAGGAGTGGAGGCGGATAGAACGGGCTTGGAGAGAAGAACTTTCGACATTCTCGACTTCCCTGTGCCGCACATGCAGATACCGCTTCGACCGGGACGCGATATGGCTCGCCTAGTCGAAGTGGCGGCGATGGTTCAGGCAGGGCGATACCTTGGGCACGATTCCGCCCAAGACTTCAATCGAAAACTCCTCAATAAAATGAACCCGTCTAAGGCTTAAGTTAATCATTCAGCCTTCTGAATCCCTCTGGAACCCATTATATAAAAGGTTTTTTGCGATGGAGAGTATTTCTGAAATTCCGCAACGAAAAACGTTCAAAAACTTACGGACGATGCGGTGTGAACAACTTGTGAGAAACTTATCGCAATTTGGAGTTTTTTTTTCTTGGTAAGTTAACGATGTTCGTACAAAACTTGTATCAGTTTAATAATCTCCCTTCCAATCTCCACCTTCCTGCAAAACAGTCCATAATCCCATAAATCACTAATTAATAGCGGTTTACAAATCAAGAAACCTTCTAAATTCCCCTTCGGCTTTTAATCCAAACACATCTATCTAGATCTTAGACAGGATTCGCGTAATCTCCACCACAGTAGAAACTTGCGAAACCTGTGAATAAATTCTCAAAAAGTTCCTGACTCCCTTCCGATGACCAAGACAGACAATGAACCCAATGTACTTTGGGACTCTCTCAAAAACAACCTTTGCGAAGCCATTCCTACAGATACTTACAGGGTTTGGTTCAACAATGTTCGTCTCGGCAGATTCGAACGGGATTCTCTGGAGATTGTAGCACCGAACGAATTCTCTGCCATATGGATTCGAGATAATTACATGGATGTCATCCAACGCGAGGCAAAGCGCGTTGCCGGTCGGACGGTAAACGTCAATTTATATGGCGAACCTGAATTGGAAGAAGATTCCGATCCCATTTCAGAAAACCGAAGAACTTCTCGCTCAACCCCTAAAAACAAACGCCAAGTTAAGAGCCCAGACGAAATTGCCCGTGCTCTTGGCCTCAATCCCAAAAACACATTTAGCAATTTTGTCGTAGGGGCTGGGAGTGAACTGGCTCATGCTGCCTGTATTGCCGTTTCCAACGCACCGGCGCATGCTTACAACCCACTATTTATCTACGGCGAAACGGGTTTGGGGAAAACCCATCTCATGCACGCAGTGGCTCATCATGCATTGGAACGCGACCCCGAAGCAAAAATATGCTATTTGTCATGTGAGAAATTCACCAACGAGTTTATTCGAGCCATTCAAGAAAATACCCTTACTAAGTTTCGAGCGAGATATAGAAACGTTGATTTCCTGTTGATCGACGACGTTCAGTTTCTTGCTGGCAAGGAACGGATACAGGAAGAGTTTTTCCACACTTTCAACGAAATCTTTGAATCCCAGAACCAAATCGTACTTACCAGCGATCGCCCGGCGGGAGAGATCGACAAGCTGGAAAGTCGACTGCTCTCTAGGTTTCAGTGGGGATTGGTCGCCGATATACAAGCTCCTGACTTGGAGACCAGAGTCGCGATATTGTCGCGCAAAGCGGAAGCTATGGGTGTCTCGGTAGAACCCGAAGTCATGAACTTCCTGGCCAAGAGCATCGCTCGCAACGTTCGCCGAATGGAAGGTGCGCTCACTCGCGTTGCGGGCTATGTCGGACTCACGCGCAAGCAAGCAGACCTTCCGACCGTCGAACGATTGCTGCGAGATATCCTCAGGGAAGAAACTCTCAGTCGCATCACGATTGAAAATATCCAGAAAAAAGTTACCGACTACTATCACCTTCGCATGGCCGACATGCTTTCTCGTAGACGCCCGGCCAATATCGCCTTTCCGCGACAAGTCGCTATGTACTTGAGTCGGATTCTGACTGATCATTCGCTACAGGAAATCGGAAACAACTTTGGTGGTCGCGATCACGGCACGGTCATTCACGCCTGCAAGACTGTGGAAAACATGATGGATCAAGACGAAGGCATTAAGAGAGCCGTCGAGCACCTAAACGAACATCTTTCCCACTCCATGGAGTAGTCGTCTTTACCCGACTACCGCATCAAGGGAACCTGCACTGCAGGGAATTCATCCCTAGGAAAATCTTCCAAAGGCTTGCCACTTTGCCCATGTTCCTTTTTTTAGATGTCACAACATCGTTATGAATACAATGGAATCTGAAGAAGAACATCCTACCCAAGACAACCTTGCCGAGACGAACTCCGATGTAGCACCATCCGATTCTGCTGGCGAGAATCCCGAAACCGTCGCCAAACCCGCTGCGGCCTCGAACGAACCTACGGAGGAGCAGAAGCGAGAAGTCGCTCGTTGGATAAACGAGGGAATCGGGCTATCCGACATCCAGAAAAGACTTTCCAATGATTTCGGCGTCACCATGACCTATATGGATGTTCGCTTTCTTATAGACGACCTCGATTTGACGATTCAGGATGAGGAGGAACCCGAACCTGAAAAAACCGAACCTGAAGCCGAAACACCTGAGGCGGATCCCGACGCCGACTTACTTGGTTCGGTTTCCGTTGAAGTCGACAAGGTCACCCGACCGGGTGTAATGGCCAGCGGCACCGCCACCTTTTCGGATGGTGTCAACTCCCCTTGGTATCTCGACCAGTTCGGCCGTTTGGGCTTAACGCCCAAGGATGAAGCTTACAAACCCAGCGACGAGGATCTGGCCGAGTTTCAAAAGAAGCTGCAAGCCGAGCTTCAAAAGTCCGGCATGTAACTCAAAGTTTACCGCCGATCAAGCTTCGGGCGGTATCGCCTTCAGTGTACGGGCTTCCAGTTCGCAGAGTTCTTTGTAGCGCGTTAAGGTCTTCTCATCCGCGACAAGAGGTAAGTTTGCTTCCAGCACGACGTTTTCCAGCACTCGTTGGAAACGCATGCACTTCACCTTCTTTCGCTCCAACTCGAAGCGCTTTTTCTCTAATCCGGTGCTTTCGCCTTTGGCCTTCTTGTACTTTCCCCATTCGTCGTCTTTTTTTACAAGCTCGAGCAATTCCTTGCTATCCTTCGAGCGCAAAAGTTTACGAACCGTTGGATGATAAGGGTTGCTCACCTCCGGCCAACGCTTGCGGATTTGGCCGGAAAGCTTGGTCTTGATCCGTTTTCGTTCCTCATCGGGTTTCTTTTTCTTTTCCG
>CAZXKR010000121.1:0-5334 GCA_964641305.1 uncultured Puniceicoccaceae bacterium
CCGTTTTCACTTTCTCATTCAATGGATTGCAGTAGTTCTTCGGACACCTTTGGCGTCTCGGCCAATCCGTCAGGCGTGAAGACCTCTCTCCCCAAGTCCAGATCAGTTGCCGCTGCAATAACGGTAAAACGTGTTCTTGAGCTAGTGAGAGCATCGCGAAAGTCCAAAGTCTTGGCAATCCACGTCTCCCCGACCTTTTTGAGGCTGACGAGGCCGAAGGTCTTGTCCGGGACACCGCGACGACCGAAGAACTCAACCCGCAGCGGGGCTTCATAGACATCGTCTAAAGCAAGACGAATTTTTTTCAAAGCAGGAACGGCTTCACTCGCCCATGCAGGCGGTGAAAACTCGAACAAGTGAGAAGGTCTGCCAATCACTCTGCCCGACTTTTGGTACTTAGCATCCCAAAAAACAAAGGGCATCATGAGGTCAAAAAGCGTGTGACCCATACCCGGTGCCAAGGGCTGGAACAAATCAGTATTTTCCAATTGCTTGGATCCGTTGCCATCGAAAGCATTCAGCCACGCCTCAGGCTCGGGACCATTACGCAAAAGATAGGCTTTTCGCTTTTCATTGGTCGAGGCCGTGAGATCGAGACGAATCAACCCATGACCAAAAGCAAGTCCGCAGAGCGAACCTTCGCGGGTGGTCACTTCACCTCGTCTCGGATAATGCTCCAAACGAAACCGTAAGAGATATCCATGATGAAAGGCTTCGTCGGCAGGATTTATGCCATGGAACTTACGAAAGCGATCCAATCGCTCGTTAGCTTTCTCCGGAGTGAGAATCTTGGCAAATCCCCGAGCGGGGAAAACCTTTGGTTGCGCCGATGCACCAGCAAGGGCTACGAACAAAAAGGTTAAAAGTAAAAGCCTCTTCGGAAAAGCCCGCAGGCATGAAGACATTTCAATAAGCTTGGGAGACATTACCGAATCGATTTGCATCGAGGATTAGCCTCGATGATCCATTCGACCTCAATTCGCTTTCTCGGGAATGATCGAAGCATTCCCCTCCGGAATCAAGGTGGGAGTCGAATTTGCCTCGGGAACCGGTACAGAAGCATTTGCTTCAGGCACAGAGGGAGGCGGGGGAGCGTCGGGCAAAGGGTCGGTATCGATCGGGTCAGGAATCGATGGCGTTTCAGCAGAACCGAGACCTGCGGAAGAACCAGGGACTAAAGCGGGCGAAGCTCCACCCGTTCGCTGCAAACCATCTTCCTTGGCTTCCATCTGGTAAAAGACGTATAGGGTGAAAGACAGTATGAAGAATCCCAAGATACTCCAAACCGTCATCTTTGTTAATTGGGCGCCTGAACCGGCTCCCAAAACTTGGTCGGCGGCTCCACCACCCAATGCGGAACCCATGCCGCCGGAGGTGCGTTGCAACATCACGAGAAGGACGATCAACAGGCACAAAAGAATAAGAACTGTGGTAACAAAAACTATCATAGCAATAAGGTAGAAGAGAGCACTATGGCTCTCTTTTCAACAAAGGCAATCCTGTTTGAAGACTTATGCGCCTAAGACCGAAACGATACGGCGAAGGTCATTCTCGTCGGCAAAAGGTATGATCAGCCTACCTTTGCCGGCCCCATTAGCGGTTACTTTTGATTCAACGCCGAGCCGAGAAGCGACCCTATCTGCAATTTCACGAAAGCCCGGATTCAAGTGAGAACCACCGGTTCGACGAAAGGTCGTCTTGCCTGAACTCGAACGCAATCCTTCCACGGCATCCTCACATTGCCGCACGTTCCACCCTTCGCGAGCGGCACGAGCTCCAAGTTCGCCTCGAACCTCGATATCCTCGACTCCCAAAAGGACCTTGGCGTGACCTACGGAAAGCTTTCCTGCAACCAAGAGGTTCCTGAGACCATCGTCGAGTTGAAGAAGACGCATCATGTTGGTAACGTATGTCCTGCTTTTGCCTACTTTCTCCGCCACTTGAGCCTGAGTCAGGCTAAAATCGTTGACGAGGGACGAGTAGCCTAGAGCTTCCTCAAGAGGATTGAGTCCTTCACGCTGCAGGTTCTCAATTAGCGAGAGTGAAGCTGAAGAAAGATCCGTTGCTTCAACTAAACGCACTAGGATTGTATCTCGCCCTAGTTCCCGGTGGGCTCGCCATCGTCTTTCGCCTGCAATAATCTCATAACCTTCAGCGGTCTTACGAGCCACGATAGGTTGCAACAAACCCTCGGCCTTGATACTGGCGGCAAGCTCAGAAACCTTGGCGGGATCCAAAGTTTTGCGAGGTTGGTGAGGGTTGGGAACCAAATCATCAAGAGGAACCTCAAGAATTTTTTCGGCGCTATTGCCGGCGACAACCGTATCACTGAAAGGACCATCGACAATTGTGGTCACCTCCTCGGACACCTCGTTGAGAGTGGAATGCCCCGGCATTTCCACCAGAGGATCGATGGCAACCGCAGGAGCACCGGCACCACCCGCGATCAGGCTACCGAGACCACGGCCGAGACGAGAAGTTGATTTAGCCATAATTATTCTTTCTTAGCTTTGCGGGACAAACAGTTCTTTCCCGACATGAACCTTTGTCGGGTCGGAAATCCGATTGGCGGAAAGTATCCATGGTATCTTGGATTTATACTTGAGAGCGATGCTGCTGATTGTTTCTCCTTTTCCCACAACATGCACGAAACCCTTGTCCTTAGGGTAATCATCCGTAAATTTCGGGGAAGGTGACGGTGGAGCAGACGGGGAACCACCGCTATATGAAGCAAAGCCGGCGTTCATTTGCTTAATCAGCCTTTGCAAACCTGCATCCACATGCCGCCGAAGAGCTTCCGCCCCTGTCTTGTTTTTGGAAATGTCTAGTCGCAAACTTTCCAGCCTACCATCCATTTGTCGTGCGAACTCCTGTAGACTACTTGAGGAAACACCCTGAGTTTTGCCCGCTTTCTCAGCAACTAAACGCAATTGAGCGTTCTCTCGTCTCAAGATTTCCACCTCGCTTCGGAGGTTGGCCACTTGCCTGGAGATCAACTCCAAGTCCTGCGTGAGGTTGGCAAGCCGCACATTCGTGTCTGCCGCCATCGCGGAAGAAAAGGCACCGACGAACAGAAGTACGCCGACCAGCGTTAGCATTTGAAAGGAGAAAAACGACCAGCCACGAGAAGCCAATCTCCCACCACGAAGAATCAACCAATTATTCATTACCACACTCCAGAATACTTATTACTATGATTTAACGGATTTATGCAAGTTTACTTTTAAGAATTGGGAAAATCAAGGACTCAAGGGATAAGCAATTCAGAAAGAGTTTGGCTTCCGACAAGCTCTCCCTCCGCAAGAGGAAAACCTGATAAAAACTCTGCGGTTGGCATCATCCGACCACCCGGACGTTGCAGTTCGAGTAAAGACAAAGCTCCTTCCGGCGTCGCAATGACCACTTCCCTTGAACTTGGCAAAATCACCTGCCCAGGCGCTATCTCTCCGCAAGATTCAACGACTTTTGCGGAACCGACCTTTACGCGAACCCCTTGAACATCGAACCATGAACCCGGCCAACCTCGAAAAGCAGAAACCCGCCGCGCAAGCACCGCTGCAGGAACGGAAAAGTCCAGTGCCCCATCCGTCTTGCGGAGCTTTCTACAATAAGTGGCCGCTTTTTCATTCTGAGAAGTTTCCGTGGCTTCACCGGCCAAAAGAGCAGGTAGGTTTCGGCGAAGGAGCGGAATGCATGCACTCGACAATTTCTCGCGAAGCCGGGGACCATCGTCATCCGGCGCTATGGGCGTGATCTCGGTATCCACGATGGGGCCCGCGTCCATGCGTGAGACCACGCGCATAAGTGTTACTCCAGTCTCTTTCTCGCCTTGAGCCAAGGCCGTTTCCACAGGAGAAGCCCCACGATAGGCAGGCAGAAGGGAACCATGCAGGTTGAAAGTCCCGGCGACAGGCGCATTCAACAAGGCAGAGGATAGAATATGACCGTATGCCATGACCATTGCCAAAACCACGCCTTCCTGCCGCAACCAAGTCACCTCCGGATCAAGAGGTTTTTCGGGATCCAGTATTTTGATCCCGTTTTCGATAGCCCATTCCTTGACGGGATTGGAGCGCATTTTTTTACCTCTGCCCGATGGTCGATCGGGTTGAGTGATAACTCCTACAAGCTCACAGGCAGAAGATGCCTCTCTCAAGAAAAAGTCGAGGCTAGGCAAGGCAATGGCATCCGAACCATAAAATACCACGGGGGGCTTCGGCATAAGTCTAATTAACTTTTGAGGCCGTCTCCCATCCACGAGAGCCGGTCGATCGTATAGTAAGACACAAAAAACGGGGCCGACGTTCGAAAGTGAAACGTCGGCCCCGTGTTTAGAGCTCAGAAAGAGGTTTGAGGAAATTATTTGGGCATGCTCAAGGAAGTAACGGAATGCTGTAGCTGGAATGAATCAGATTATGAGCCGAAAGCTTGATTCTAGGGTCCGGAGTAACGGGCTTCTTTGCCGGCAAGAGAAAATTTCAATGGGCAACCGATGAGTGAAAAGTGACCTGTAATGCTTTTTTCCAAGTAACGGCTGTATGTTTCGTCCAAGCGTTCCCCTTGGTTACAGAAAAGCTTAATGCGAAAGGGACGGGAAGAGACTTGGAGGGCATAGAAAAGTTTAAAGCGCTTTCCCTTAACTACAGCAGGCGGTCGTTTCTCAAACATATCGCCCAAAAGACGGTTCAAGGGTGAGGTAGGTATGGGGACGTCCATTCGAGCGTCCATGTCGCGGGCGGCGCCGAGAAAGTCCCGAATGGAGTATCCAGTTAAGGCAGAAGCAAATAGCACTGGTGACTCGGGGAGGAAAAAGAGTTCTTTGCGAAGAGATTTCTCATAGGATTTTCTAAAGTGCTCTTCATCGCGATAACCGGGAAGGGGGTCTCGTCTAAATCCGTCCAAAACGAGATCCCACTTATTGACGAGAATGGCAAGTCCCCTACCAGCATCCAAGATTCTTCCGGCTAGAATTTTATCCTGCTTGGTCACACCCTCCCGAGCATCCAAAACCAAAAACACGACGTCCGCGCCCTCCATCGCTTGCTCGCTCCGCAAAGAGGAGAAGTAATCGAGAGAGGAGTCGACGCGCTTTCGTCTTTTGAGGCCGGCTGTATCGAAGAGACGGAAACGCCAAGGTTCTTGATCGGTGGAATCTCCCTCGAAATCGAGATCCAATTCAACGGTTTCACGAGTGGTGCCCGGAACGTCGCTGACGATCAGACGCTCTGATTTAAGGAGACGATTACAAAGGGAGGATTTGCCCACGTTTGGGCGGCCTTTCACTGCGACCTTTATAGCCCCGTCGGCAGGAGGATCCGACTGCTTGTCTGGCAG
>CAZXKR010000122.1:0-5311 GCA_964641305.1 uncultured Puniceicoccaceae bacterium
TTGATCGGAGGATCGTGGGCGACGACCTCGTCGTCCTCGATGACCGCTTCCATGTTGCGGGCATGGTGAAAACCGCGGAAATGGTCGAAGCCCCTGTGAAGGGGACCATCGGGAATTTTCGCGCCGACTGGCGGGCTCTTGAATTTCTTTCTCGAATACTCGTCCCCGCTCTTTGGATCGAGATATTTGAAGTCGAGGTGCCACTTGCCGATGATCGCCGTGTGGTAACCCTGTTGCTTGAGAAAACTTGCGACCGTAGGGCGATCCTCGGCGATTAGGCATGGAGCGAAGCCTTGCACCACCCCTTGCTGCAGGCGGGTGCGCCAACTGTAGCGCCCCGTAAGCAAACCGTAACGCGTGGGGGTGCAGACGGAGGACCCGGAATGGGCGTCGGTGAAGACCATTCCTTCCTTAGCCAAGAGATCGACGTGAGGCGTGGGAATTTTCGAGGTCTTGGGGGCTAGGCAATGAACGTCTCCATAGCCCAAATCATCGCAAAGGACGAAAACCACGTTTGGCTTCCCGAACACAGGAAAGTGAAGAAAAAAGAATACAAGAAGGCAGGGAATGAGTCTTTGCATGAATATCCGATTATCCTTAGGCGGGAACGCGAACAAGAAGAATCCGTCGAAAAGTAGATGAACTTGATGCTGATTTTGAGAACTCTAGTTTTCGCGAAGGAGATAGACGGGCTTCATGTTCAAGGTCTTCTTGGCCGCGAATTCGGCGGTGATGATGGACAGGGCAACTACTGCAAGGGTTATGAAAATAGGCAAACCCAAGTGAAAACTCCAGACTCGGTCGAAGATGATTTCCGAGAACACAAAGCTGACCAGAGCGCTGAGGGATGCTCCGACAAGAGAAGCGAAGAGTCCCAGTATTCCGAACTCCAGCCGTACTTGGTTGCGCAAGTCGGAAAAAGAGGCTCCCAGTACCTTTTGCAGGTTTAGCTCCCATCTCAGCTTATGAGCTTTTTCTCTGGATATGGAGAAAAGTATCGTCAAACCCGCCAGTATGGAAAGGCCTGCCATGAGCTGAAGAGCCCAGGTCATCTGGCGTACGATCGAAAGAATGGTTCGGCCTGTTCTCTCGACGTCGAGTATGGAGATTGTGGGGAATGCTCCAACCAACGCATCTTGAATGTCTTTCTTCTCCTTCGCGTTCAGGTTGTTCAAGGTGCCGATAAAGGTCTTTGGGGCATCTTCGAGAACCCCAGTCTGCATCTGAACGAAAAAGTTCGGTTGGAAGCTGGTCCACCTTACCCTGCGGACGTTTACGACCTCCGCCAGAATAGGAACTCCTGCAACTTCGATTTCCAGTTGATCGCCCAGATCCAGATCGTGAGACTCGGCGTACTTTTGCTCGACCGATATTTCCACAGGTTTTCCGGGCAGGCGACCGTCACTCGCGGCAACCATTCTTCCGCGCAGGATTTCTTCGCTATCCAAGAGATGGTCGCGGTAGCTTAGGTTGAAGCCGCGGTTTCGGAAATTGTTCCTTCGCCGGTCGTCGGGGTTTGCGAGTTCATTACTCTTGTCTGCCAATCTCTCGAATTTCTCCCCCTTGACCTTCAGTAATTTTCCCCGGACCCAAGGGGTAAGGTTGCGCAATGGTTTGCCCATGGAGTCGAGCAGTTTCAGAAGAGGGTCCACTTGGCTTTCCTGTATGTCGAACAAGAATAGCTCCGGTAGTTCCCCTTCCGGTTGATCAAGTCCGATTTCCTTCTCCAGACTGTATTGAAATTGAGGAATCAAGCTGAGGAGCAGTACACCAAGCCCAAGGGCGATGAAGCCGGTGGTCGAGCTGCTTCTGTTTCTGGAGAGCGAGCGGGCCGCCAACCGCAGGGGGAGTCTCGATTTGGCAAACATCCGGTCGATGGCCTTCAGTCCGATTATACCGAGAAGGAAGAGCACGCCTCCTGAAATAACCAAGGCGATGAAAAAAAGATTGGCCAGTTTCCAGGAATCTGACTGCAGTACGGTCAAGCCCCAGAAGGCAGCAAGGGCGGGAAGGAAGTAAATGAAAGCGTTGCCTATGGCTTTTGAGCCGGGTTGAGCCGCTTCCTGAAAAAGACCCACTGGGTTCAAGGTCGAAAGTTTTTTAAGCCCCGGAAGAGCTATGAGCCAGCCTGCGAAGACAGCTACGAGGAAAGCCAAGCCCATGCTTTTCCATCCGATGAAAACTTGAACCTCGCCGGGAGCGATTCCCTCGATTGCCGTGGAAAGCGCGGGAAGGCATAGAAAGGTTGCAAGCAGGGCGGGTAGGGCGGCTATTCCGCCGAGCATCCCAAGTTGGACGAGGTAGCTCAGGATTGCCTTTTTGCGGCTCGCTCCAAGGCTGACGAGTATGGCTAAGTCTATCGTTCTTTTCGTGAGGAAGGAATGGAAGAGATAACCGCTACCAAGGGTGGCGAGAAACAACGCGACCAAGGAGACAAGACTCAGGAAGTCCGATAGATACCGAAGCAAGCGTCCCGCCCTGTGCCCGGCTCGCTGGTGCGTGTAGACTCGTATCTCGGGGGAGGCCAGAGCCCCGATCAAGGCCTCTTCCACCTTGACGGAGTCGCTTCCCTCGGGAAGGCGAATAAGGTGGTTCCGGAAAGCGGTATTTCCGTTCAGAAGCAAGTTGGTGTCCTTTAGGAAGGTTTTGGCGATAAAGACCTTGGGAGCCAGTTCGGCAGGCTGGAACTGCAGTCCGCTCTCTTGCAGCACGAAGTCGGAAACCTTGAATCGGGCTTTCCCGACCCGGATTTCATCACCAATCTCGGCCTCTAGCTGGCTTTCCAGTTCAGGGTAAATCCAAGCATTCTTTTGATTATGGATGAGTTTTACATCGGTCCCCTTGAGCTTCCCTTTCAGTTTTAGATCGAAGGAACCGTAAAAAGGAAAGCCTTGTTCCATGGCTATGATCTTGACCAAGCGACTTTTTCCTCCGGGGCCAGCGGCCATGGAGAAAAAATCGAGTACCTCGATTTTCTCGGAACCTTCCGGCAGCAAGGCCTTGATTGCATCCACTTCCTCCTGCGTAAGATCTCTTCTTGCTCGGACCGCCAAGTCGGCCCCAAGCAGAAGCTTGGATTCCTCGCTAACCTTTCGTTCTAGTGATCCCTTGAATGAATCTACGGTTAGGAATCCCACCAGACCCAAAGCAAGATTTAGGGCATAAAACAGGCAGAAGGGGCGATTGTTCCGGATCTCCCTCCAAGCGTTTCTTAGCACGAATGACATGAACTCAGTCGGAGTTGCCCTCGGCGTGGGTATTCAGGCGACCGTCGCGAAGAACGAGGGTGCGGTTGCAAAATTGAGCCAACTCCCGGTTGTGCGTAACGAGAATTAGGCTTTGCTCTTTCTCCCTGCACAAGCGGAAAAGCAAGTCCATGATTTCTCCTCCCGTCTTCCGGTCGAGGTTTCCCGATGGTTCGTCGGCGAGAATGAAACTAGGTTCGCTGACGATGGCCCGGGCGAGCGCCACTCGCTGGCATTCGCCGCCCGAGAGTTGGGAGGGAAAGTGATTCAGTCGGTCGGAGAGTCCGACTTGTTCGAGAGCGAGCTTGGCGGGTCCTGTGAAATCGCTTTTGCCTTGGAGCTCCAAGGGAATGCCGACGTTTTCCAAGGCCGTCAAGTTGCTCATCAGGTGGTATTGTTGAAAGACGATGCCAAGATTTTTTGAGCGGAACTTGCTGAGTTGGTCTTGGCTGAGCTTGGCCAAGTCTTCGCCTTTTACCTCGACGGTGCCCTCGTCGGGATGGTCGAGTCCTGCGAGAAGCGAGAGCAGAGTGGATTTTCCGCTTCCGCTCTGGCCAAGGATGGAAACGGTCTCCCCACGTTCGACGATGAAGTCGAGGTGGTCCAGCACTTCGATCTTCTGTCTACCCTGTTCGAAGGACTTGGAAACCTGATTAAGTCGAAGAAGAATATCCATTTTGAAGGATCAGTGAAGGTTTGAAGCTAGGTTTTGATAGACGGTTTCGCACATGACTCGATGTCCGTTAGGGTTGGGATGAATCCGATCCGGCAGGTTCATCTCCGGATTTCCACCGACCCCCTCAAGAAGAAAGGGAATGTATGGAACTGCATGATGCTTTGCCAGTCGGTCGAATGCCCCGGTGAAGGAACTTGTGTAACTTTCACCGTAATTCGGAGGGATTTTCATGCCTGCAAGCATCACGGGGATCTTGTTTTTCTTTGCCGCCGAGAGGATGCTGTCGATGTTTTTTGCAATTTCAGAAACCGGTATTCCGCGCAGCCCGTCGTTTCCACCGAGGGCAACGAGAAGATAGTCCGGTTTTGCGCTTAGAAACCATTCTATGCGCGAGACTCCTCCGCTAGTCGTTGCTCCGCTGATCCCGCCGTTGATCACCTCGTAGTCGAGTTGCGTTTTCGGACTGAGTAGGGAATTGAGCTTTTTTTCAAGGAGAGCGGGGTAGGCTTCTTCTTCCGGTACGCCGTATCCCTCGGTCAGTGAATCACCTAGAATCATGATGCGGAAGGTCGAAAGACCCGAGTCGTCGTTTGAAACCTCCCCATTTTCGTCGACTTTGAGGTTTGCATCCTGTCCACAACCGCAGAAGGCGAAAAGGAGAACCAAGAATTTAAGTGGCTGGAGCCAATGGTGCTTTGTCGGGTGATGCGTCATTTTTTGAACCTTTCCATGTAAGGTTATTGGAGGAACTGGCAACGAAAGATCATAACCAATCGAATGAATTCTCCCAAATTAGTTTATCATGAAGTTCCCGACGACCTTGAGAGTCTTTGGTGGCGGTGGCGGGAGTCGAACCCGCAGGGGCGGGGGAGTCAACCCAAGTGAACAACCCGAATATGGAACCTCGTATCCACTTGTTTCATTCACAGATCTCCATGTAAGATGAATCATTTATGAAAAGGAACTTGCTAAGACTTTTGCTTGTCGGATTGGGTATCTCCGTTTTGTGGTTTTTGGCGTGGTTTGTTTTTGAAAGAGGTTTGTTGCCCCATTCATAAGTTGTCTAACCCCCTGCCCCAAGCCCTTGACCCTCGACCAAAGAGGCGCTTGGATCGGGGGATGAAAGCTACGTTATTCGCTCTGTTTGTTGGTCTGCTCATGGTTGGGTGCGGGGAACACGCTCAGAAAGAAGCCGTAGGGCGGTGTGAACAGTCGCCTTAGATTTTGCCTTTACCACTAGATCCGCGCAAATTCATGCAAAATACGTTTTGGTTTTTCCCCTCGTGGTCGGTTGCCGTCCTCATCGCTCTGCTCGTCACGCCGCTTTTCGCCGAGGAGAAGGAGGACAACGCAACCGCGCCCGCCGGGCATTCCGCTCATGGGGAAGCGT
>CAZXKR010000123.1:0-5287 GCA_964641305.1 uncultured Puniceicoccaceae bacterium
ATGTTGGTGGCAGACCCGACAATGGCTAGCCCAAGGAACGTAAAGGTCGCGGGCCACGCCGACGTGATCGTGAACAGCCTCACAAAATACGCGGCAAACGAGGGCGACGTCATGCTAGGTTGTCTCGCCTTCCCGAAAGGCTCTACTGTTCAGGACGGATGGATAGACGGAGTCAGGAGGTATATTGCCCCACCCTATTCCCGCGATCTGGCGCGTCTAGCGTTTGAAATGCGTCACTACCCGGATCTGGTCGAGCACACGAATAAAAACTTAATGGAGTTGGCGACGTTCCTTGAAAGTCATCCATCCGTCAAAAAGTTGCACTGGTCTTATTCGGAACCCTTTGGAGCCAATTACCGAAATCTGGCGGGAGACGGGAAACCGGGATGTGCCTTGGCTTTCGAACTGAATGGAGCGATCGAACCCTTTTACGATAAAATCCGCATATTGAAGAGCCCTAGTTTTGGAACCAAGTTCTCTCTACTTTGCCCCTATGTCCAGCTAGCCCACTACGACCTGATGCAAAACAACCAAGGCAGAAACATTCTAGCGTCGGCAGGTTTGTCTCCCGACTTAATCCGCGTATCCGTAGGAGAAGAGCAAGCTCAAGAGATAATCTCCGTCTTTAGCGAAGCTCTTTAACTGGCTGCACTCTGAGCACCCTTGGGGTTCCATTTCCAGCAACGGAAAAACGCGCTGTCTATTCGAAAGTATGAGGATCCAAAACCTTCCTTACACGTTTCTTGGAAAGCCGAGAATATTCAGGTAAGCCGTTTTCGTGTGGGACTGCCACTTCACCTTGAATCAGCGGCTGGGCATACTTTATGAATTTCGCAGTCATGCTTACTCCGTCTTCCGAAATCCAATCTGCGGGAATCTCCTTAACTCCATTTGCAATTTCTGAAAGATCAGCCAAACCGGTTTCACAGGAATAAGGTTCATCTTCACCTCGAACGAGAATGACCATTTTGTCGGTTTCTCCCTCAATGGCGGCACGAACGGCAGCTTGGCCGGCCATAAACGCCTCCTCGTTGTCGGTCTGCGACGAACAATGAGCGGCAGCCCGTTGACCAATACCAAGTTTGCATGAACGCGCCTTAACCGCCAAGTTTTCTTCTACAAGATTGGCCAAAGGCTCGCCTACGCCACCGAGCTGGGCGTGGCCAAAAGCGTCCTTCCCCGACCCTGAATTGGCTACGTAGTTTCCATCTTTGTCCTGCAATCCTTCACCCACGACGACCAGACAGTAACGGTTTTTCTTCAAAACATCTTGGACGTCCTCGATGAATTTCTGGCGGGAAAAAGGAAGTTCCGGAAGGTAAATCAAGTGAGGTGCGTCATTTGGGTTTTCCCGACGTTTAGCCAAAGTGGCTCCGGCGGCGATCCAACCGGCATTGCGCCCCATGACCTCTACGATTGAAACAAGATCGTGTTGTCCCATCGATTCGTGATCGAGGGCCATCTCACGAACTACTGTGGAAATGTATTTCACTACGCTCCCGTACCCTGGGCAATGATCGGTTGTGACTAGGTCGTTGTCGATGGTTTTGGGTATACCGATAACGCGCAACTTGTAATCTCTTTCCTGAGCGAGTTTTGATATCTTATCGGCAGTATCTTGCGAGTCGTTACCACCAGCGTAAAAGAAATAGCGAATATTGTGAGCCTCGAATACATCGACGATTCGTTGAAAATCTTCGTCGCGCTTGAGCTTGAATCGGCAGGTGCCGAGAGCGGAGCCAGGTGTGTGCCTAAGTCCTCGAATGTTCTGCTGCGACTCTTCAGCAAGATCGACAAGGTCTTCTTTTAAAATCCCCAGAACACCGTTGAGCCCGCCGTAAATCTCTTCAATACACGGGTTATTGAGGGCTTCCGTCACCACACCGGCGACGCTCGCGTTAATTACGGAAGTAGGACCGCCCGATTGAGCGACCAAACAATTACCTTCAAGTTCCTCTGACATGTGTCTTTCTGATCAAAATGAAAAGCTGAAAAGTGCATAAGGTTCTCGCCCTCATGGCAATCGCAAAATTTACGAGACTACATTTATAATCTCCCGGAAAAAAAGTAGGTCGCGACCGAGGTAAGTAGCTACAATATGGATGCGGGCTTGTATTCGACTGCATCAGGGTATCTTTCACCCCAAGATTTGGCGCGCTCAAGGAAAACATCAACTTGACGGACGGCTGCACCCACTCGTGTTTCACCTTCCGAAAGTAAAAGATCGATGGCTTCGACCGAAAGGCCCACTCTATCGTCCGCTGCCAAGCGACTGGGCAGATCGTTGCTTGCGATACGCCCTTCGCGAAGATCTCGAACCGTGGCGACGGCATGCTCCTTTATGGCGGCGTGAGCATCCTCCCGACCGGCTCCCGCCTTAACGGCCTCCATCATTATGGTCGTGGAGAGAAGAAAGGGAAGGTATTGGCGGCACTCCGCTCCAATCACTTCCGGAAAAACTTCCATTTGCACCAGTACTGTAAGAAAAGTTTCGAGCAAGCCGTCTATCGCATAAAATGCATCGGGAAGGGCTACGCGACGCACGACTGAGCAGGAAACGTCGCCTTCGTTCCATTGATCGCCTGAAAGAGAAGAGACCATGGCCAGGTGTCCCGAGAGAATGGCATGAAAGCCGTTAATCCGTTCACAACTTCTACTATTCATCTTGTGTGGCATGGCGGAAGAACCAGTCTGCCCCTTGGCAAAACCTTCCCCCATCAACTCATGACCTGCGGCGATCCGGAGGGTCTTTGCGAAACTGGCAGGTCCGGAAGCAAGCCTGAAGAGAAGTGATACGGCTTCGAAATCGAGACTCCGAGGATAGACTTGGCCCACCGTCTGCAGGAAACCCGGCGAACCAAGGTGCTGTAGCAAGAGATCATCGAGTTGCTCCGCCTTTTCAATGTTTCCGAGAAGAGTGATTTGATCCAGACGAGTGCCCACTGCCCCTTTCAGCCCTCGAAAGGGGTAGGTGGCGCAAAGACGAACCAAACCATCCAGGGATCGCTCCAATTCCTCACCATGCATGGCAAAACGTTTCCCAAGTGTGGTCAACTGCGCAGGAACATTGTGCGAACGGGCCGTTAGAGGAAGTGTCTTGTGATCGTCTGCCTGCTTCGCCAAAGCGAGGAGCGAGGCAACCCCCTTTTCCAGAACAATGCCGAGAGATCGGTGAACCTGAAGTTGCTCAACGTTCTCCGTAAGGTCCCGGCTAGTCATTCCCTTGTGTGCGTGCTGATGACCCGCTTTTGAGGCGAATTCTTCCAAACGGGCCTTAACGTCGTGCTTAGTCACTTTTTCCCGCTCATTAATGGCGTCGAGGTCAACCAGCGTCTTCACTCGTTCGGAAGACTCAATGGCATCGTCGGGAATATCCAAACCCAGATCGCGCTGAGCCTTCATCACTGCAATCCAGAATTCGCGTTCAAGAATCACCTTTCCTTCGGGCGACCACAAATCGCGCATGGCGGAGGATGCATATCGATCGGCTAAAACATTGGGTATGGGAGTCGTCATATTGGTAAAGGAATATGAAAGTTCTATATTAGGCAGAATATGGTTCCATGGGCTCCAAGGAGCGACAAACGGCATCGATAATAAATTCTGGAGTAGACGCGCCAGCAGTTACACCGACACTCTTAAACTCGGACATGACAGCAACGTCGAGTTCCTCTGCCGTCTCAATGTGAAAGGTGGGTCGATCATAAGACTCGGCCAACTTGGCCAATTTACAGGTATTGGCTGAATGATGGCCACCGATGACGACTATGGCCTCTGCCCCTTCAGCCACTAACTGACGCAAGTCCGACTGACGTTCCTTGGTCGCGCCGCAAATCGTATCGAATACGACAAGCTCGGGATACTTTTGAGCAAGAAGGGCCGAAAGGTGTTCGAATTCGTGAGTAAACATAGTGGACTGCGAGACCATCACCACACCATTTTCGAAATCAGGCAACGCATCCAAATCCTCTTCGGTCTGAACGGCATGACCTTTCCCGTCAGCATATCCCATGAGACCGATAACCTCAGGGTGGCGAGGATCCCCGAAAATAACGACGTCGTAACCCTTTTCCGCATGCATGCGCACCTTGCCGGCAATGATGCCGACGTCCGGGCAGGTCGCATCCTTGAAGGGCAAATCGAGACCCTTGAGGTACTTTCTACGCTCGGGAGAAATGCCATGAGCACGCACGACGACAACGGAATCATCGCGTTCACCCTCATCCAACTCTATGGACGAGCTACTGCGATAGTCCCCCACCTCGCGAACGCCCTCTCTGCCAAGCGCCGTCATCATCTGGTTGTTGTGGATCAGTGGCCCGTCCGTATAAACGGTCCGTTTTCCACCATCGGCTTGCTCGCGAGCGACCTGAATGGCACGCTCGACTCCCCAGCAAAAGCCGGCGCTTTTAGCTCGAATGACTTTCATACTACCTCACCCACCTTAGCTGGTGATCTTTAGTCGTTCAACAATATAGATTTGCCTAAAGGATGCCAAAGCAGGCAATCTTTGCGACATGATGAATTCAGTAATGGCCAAAATGTCAAAAACCTTGGCAATTCTTCCCCTGCTTGCCCTTGGGAGTGAATTGTGCGCCGCAAAAAAAGTGGCGCAAGCAACTCTTGCAGTCTCGGAACAGACGTACACGCAGAAAACACCCACGAGAGGTGGCACCGGCAAAATGTACATGGATCGGGAAATATCTCAGGTCATGGGGCACCTTGGCGCCGGTTGGTTGGAACGATCCGAACGAGAACGCGAGGAAAGGACCGATCTCCTAGTCAAAAACCTCGATTTGAAGCCAGACGAGACCGTGGCCGACATAGGTGCGGGTTCGGGTTACTTCACCTTTCGGATGGCAAAACTAGTGCCTGAAGGGAAAGCATACGCCGTTGATATCTCCAAGGAGATGCTCGCCATCGTCAAAGGTCGCATAGGCAAATTCAAGACCGAGAACGTAATTCCCGTACTCAGTACGATAACCGACGTCAAACTTCCCGAGAACTCTGTCGATTGCGTCCTAATCGTGGACGCTTACCACGAGTTTTCCCATCCTCGTGAAATGGGCCTTTCCATCCTGAAAGCCCTAAAACCAGGTGGTCGTCTGGTATTAATTGAATATCGACTGGAAGACCCGAAAGTTCCGATCAAACGGCTACACAAGATGACGCAAGCACAGTCCAGAAAGGAAATGAAAGCCATTGGGTTCGAATGGAAGGAAACGCGGGACATGCTTCCTCAACAGCATTTCATGGTGTATCTGAAGCCTAACCCGAAGGGCAAAAA
>CAZXKR010000124.1:0-1406 GCA_964641305.1 uncultured Puniceicoccaceae bacterium
AAGCGGTCTCGTTGGGCTTCGGGAAGATGATAGGTACCTTCCTGCTCGATCGGATTTTGGGTGGCCAAAACGAAGAACGGCTCTTCTAGATGATAGGTCTTTCCGCCCACGGTGACGTCGTGTTCCTGCATGGCCTCGAGCAAGGCGGCCTGTGTCTTTGGAGGAGTACGATTGATTTCATCAGCCAGTACGATTTGGCTGAAAATCGGACCTTTCTCAAACACTAGTTCGCGGTGGCCGGTTGTCTTGTCTTCTTGGATGATGTCAGTGCCTGTAATATCTGCAGGCATCAAGTCGGGGGTAAACTGAATACGTCGGAAACTCAGATTGATAGCTTGTGAAAGGGAGCGAACCATAAGTGTCTTGGCCAAACCGGGCACTCCTTCCAGCAAGCAGTGACCACGGGCAAGCATGGCAATGAGCAATTGTTCCAAGACGTCGTCTTGTCCCACGATGACTTGGTGTACTTGAGCCTTGAGTTTCTCATAGGCGTCGACGAGGGCTTTCGCCATTTTCTCGTCGTCAGCGGAAGCTTTGGTGGTAGTGGATTTTTTTTTGGTGGCTGCACTCACGATTGGTTCGATGATTCGGGTTTCTGATTTTTTATAGAGAGAGGATTAGCGGTTAAGAGCTACAAATTTCTTTTAAGCAGGTCATTGAATTATCTTCTTTCTTAAACGTGCAAGTTCAAAGTGGTTATTATTTGATGATTTTTGTAAGGCTATTGAGTGCAAAACCTCAGAAGGAGGTTTCTAACTTCCGTTGATGATACCCATTCGCTTGGAGCTTCCGGGATGGAGCCTAAGAGCATCGGCCAATCGGACTTGTCTTTGGGAATGGCGCCGTGCGTTCCTTTGACGAGGGAGGCGTCCAGAGGTATTAAGTCCATGGACATGCGAAACCCCATTTTCTTTTGGAGCAAACGTAGGGCTGCTTTTGCCGTGGGAAAGGGAATTTCGGGATCGACGAACAATTCGGCTGGGTCGTAACCATATTTTCGGTGGACGTCTACGCAGCGAGCGAAGTCGGGTGCCTTGGCGTCATCTTCCCAATGGTAATAGGCGAACCAGGCGTCCTCTTCGGCGATGGCAATGAGATCGCCCGCTCGATTGTGGTCTAGGCCGGCTTCCTTGCGGGAATCCTTGTCCAGAACCTTCGCTACGCCATCCAAGTTTTCTAGTGAAGACCGTACCTCTGTGGCAAAGGAGGGAGAGTCGTCTCGGAGGTATACATGGGCGATCTGGTGATCGGTAATCGCAAAGGCCCGAGAGCCTCCGCAGTCCAAATATTCCAGACCGAGTTCGTCCTTGATGCTTAACCAACCTTTTGTTCGAAAGGCTCGGTTCGGGTAGACGACTTTATTGGTTTCGGTGATTCCGTATTCGGAAAGTATGGCCACGCGAACA
>CAZXKR010000124.1:1506-5254 GCA_964641305.1 uncultured Puniceicoccaceae bacterium
GAATACATGTTGAACCACCAAAAGAGCTTTGCGCAGGTTAGGTCTTTTTTGTCGTGCCTGAGCGTTTCCCAAAGTTTTTCTCCTTCAACTAGATGATTCGACTGTTTCCAGAAATGGTGCTCGCTGAGCGATCTATCGTACCAACCGTTTGCAACGATGCCGTGTTCGGCAGGGGTCTTGCCCGTAAGGTAGGTTGCTTGAGCCGTACAAGTGACTGCGGGGAGAACCGGTTTAATCGATATTTGTGAATGACCTTCCCGTTTTGCGAATGCATGGATGGCAGGCGTGTTCTCCCCCAGATGACGGGGTGTCAACCCTACCACGTTAATGATGACCGCCCGGCCCATGCCGTCCTGCCCGGACGTTGTCATAGACTATTTGACGGGTGCGGCGAGGTGACGTTTGTGCAGGTCTTCCACCGATGCGAGAATTTCTTCGCGATCCATGGCGTTTACCTCGATGCCCTCACCGATTCCTTGAATGAGGGTAATGGTGAGTTGACCACCCAAGTGTTCGCGGAATTCTTCAAGACCTTCCAGAATGATTCGCTCTCCATCTTTGCTTTCGTCCAGTAGCAATTTATCGTAGAGGTCGAAGCCCAATCTTTCCAATAGACGAAGGACTCGTTCGGTGGTTTCAGGCTTAACGAGACCTACGCGAGCCGAGTAAACGAGATCCACCGCGAGTCCGATTGCAACCGCTTCACCGTGTCCGATTCGAAAGTCCGAGATTTGTTCCAGCTTGTGGGCGACCCAGTGACCGAAATCGAGTGGCCTGGCGGAACCTTTTTCAAAAGGATCTCCTGAGCCGGCAATGTGATCCAAGTGATGGGCGGCGCTTTTGCGAACGACTTGCTCCATCGCGGTTTCCTCAAATTTGCTCAGTGCATCGACTCGTTCCTCGATAAACTCGAAGAAGGAGCGATCCCTGATCAAAGCTACCTTGACCGCTTCGACGTATCCTGCCCGTTTCTGATTTTCGGGAAGACTTCGGAGAAAAGAGGCGTCATTGACGATGGCATCTGGAACGGCAAAGGCACCCACCCAGTTTTTCTTGCCGAAGAAATTTACGCCGTTCTTTACGCCGATACCGCCGTCGCCCTGACTGAGCGTGGTGGTGGGAAGGCGTACGAGACGAATCCCTCGATGAGCAGTGCTTGCTGCAAATCCTACGAGATCCAGAGCGGCGCCTCCACCAACGATCACCACGAAAGAGTGCCGGCAAATGCTATGTTCGTTAATGTCGCTCCAGACCTTTTCGACGAGGCTCCAGTCGTTCTTGGCTGCTTCGCCCCCTTTTATGAACAAGGGCTCGTGCACGAGATCGATTTCTTCATCGTGCGCACGAAAGTACTGGTTGATCCGTTTGGGGAGATTCGGGTTTCCGTCGAGAAGGCCTTCATCGACGTACAGGATGACCTTGGAACGGCGGCCCTCTCGATTCGGTCGAAGGATTTTTGCCAGTGTTTCGTTGCCAGTCGAGAACGCTTCCCGTGTGAAGTACACGGAATGCTGAAGGTCGAGCCGCACGTTGCGGCGAATCATAGTGTGAGTATTTTCCATCGGGGAGAAGTTTGCCATTTAGGCAGCAGTCTCAGGTCGCTGCAAACTTCTTTTGCATTAAAAAGGCAATGGGTATGCAAGCAAGGCAGGCATACGCGAGGGAGGGGGAGACCAGTCCCATGGCGGTGGCGTCGCAGGCTGCAATCCCAGCCAACAAGCGACTTACGCCCTGACCTATGCATCCTTTTTCGCCTGTCCTCATGCGTTGAACCGCAGTGTAGGCAAGCCACACCGAAACGAGACCCGCGACATTGGTTGCAAACTTAGCGGTCGGAGGCAGATTATTCCAATAAACGAGAAGGGCCAAGGCGAAGAGCGGGGCACCGAACAACAAGAGAATAGGCAAGCGGTTTTCTCCCGAGCCACCTGTTGCTTCGCCTCTGGCAAATAGACTAATTCCCACCACGTAAAAGGCCATGATCCCCGCCCAGGAAATAGTCAAGGGAGCCAGAGATGCATTTGCTGCGGAAGCTGCTGCAAGCCAAAGGAAGAAACGGCAAGAACCCATGATCCATACTCCTCCCGACCATTTCTTGTGGACGGCTTCATAGGCTAAAATGGCCACTGTCAGCGCTACCAACCAAATCTTGGATACTTCGGCAAACTCTAGCAGAATCAATGATCCTGCGATCAATTCCGCAAAACCAGCCAGCCAAACGGCCATCGGTTTCATCTCTCCGCTCGGAATGGGTCGCTGCGGGTTATACTGTTTGTCGAATCCTTGATCGAAGGCGTCGTTTAGGGTGCAGCCCGCGACGTAAAGCAGGCTAGCCCCGATTAGGAGCCAACCGAGTTGCCCCCATGCCAGCAGGCTCAAGTCTTCGATGGGGTTTGGCATTTCCCGCACGATCGGGGAGGCAAAGGCGTTTACCGTCCAAGCAGCGAGGCAGTTTGTCCAGACCGTTGGCAGGTTCGAGATGCGTCCGAGAGTCAGCAAGTTGCGGAGGAAGGCCATTAATTACGTAGTTTTCAATCCTCGCTTGTCCAACTCGTCGAGCGTCCACTCGTACTCGCGAATGATTTGGTCGACCACGTCTCCCGTTCGCAAATCGTCAGGCAGTACCTCCCAAGTATATGTTTCCATCTCGAGATGACGACAGGCCGTGGGGTGCTTGGCGAGGTAGTCCAGCGTGCCTTCGACGTGATCGCGAGTATCGTCGAGGTCACTCCCCGGGGGTGCGTGCAAGGGCACGTGAAAGTGGATACGCCATTCTTCTCCGACGTCGGTTGGATTGGTTTTGGCAAAATCGAGTGCAAGATCGAGATCCTTGTGACGGCGGATGACCTCGCCGTCTTTCGCCTCCACGACTTGGTGGAGGTAGACCTCTTCCTGAAAGCTTGCCAAACGTTTCAAGTTGGCAGTCGTGGGTACGGTCTTGAGTGCGGAACTGAGATGAATTTTGCTTATCCTGATACCGGCGCCGGCAAGGCGATCGAGGGCGTCGTCGGGTTCCTCGTACTCCACTCCGAGGTGGCAGGTGTCGTAGTTTACGCCGAGAACGTTTCTCCATTCTTCGTCCGAGCCGAAACGTGTTTGGAGCTTTTCGAAAAAGGCCACGGTTTCTTGGCTTGTCTCAAAGAGTCCGAGTGGTTCCGGTTCCAAGCCGAGGTGCAGGTCAAGATTCTTTGTCTTGGCTGCTTTCTCGATATGTCGAGCGCATGCCGCGAGGTGATCGAGCATGACGGCGGGAATTTCGCCCGAGGGGATGAATTCCTTGAAGGACCCCGGCAAGGTGCTCACGCTTCCTTCGGCGCCCTCCTCCGAAAGCTCGGCCAGCAGGTCGAAGAGTAAGTTGGTGTATTCTAGGCGTTCGGGGGAGGTCCAGTCGGGGAGGTAGACCTGCTCCTTAACCCGTGCTCCATGAAAGTTTCCGTAGGGAAATCCGTTGATGGTGAATACGTAGCAATTTTTGGCTTCCAGCCACTTGCGGAATTTCAACAAGTTCTCCCCGTCGGAAAGCTCGTTTGCGGCGTCCGCTCCTAGGCGCAAGCCGATGGCGTAAGGTTCATCCGGGCTTACGGTTTGGCGTACGCGCAAAACATCGTTCTCAAGGGATGCAAAGGTTTCCTCCCAATTGCCACCGCGATGAACGTTGGTGCAATACGCGAGGTGTATGTCGTGAGCGAGATGCATGCCTTTGAAGGACAGTTCTAGAGAAGCGCGACGATAGCCTTACGCCGGAACG
>CAZXKR010000125.1:0-3950 GCA_964641305.1 uncultured Puniceicoccaceae bacterium
CCTTCCCGAACGGCGGCTTGGGCGACGTGGGGCAAGTAATCCTGTAAGTAGGTATAACCCGTGCCCACCAAAGGAATGTCCGGAACGGCGTTCTTGCACTCCCGGACCGCATTTATCTGGCGGGCGACGCCCACTAAAGGATCCTCCGGCGGCTGGTACCCGTCGCTGGGCGGAAAGATGGCGGGGCGCTGAACGTGCGGGTTGGAATAGGGGCTGCCGCAACTGAGGTTGACGAGAGCCACGCCCGCTTCCTTGAGCTCGGCCACAAGCCGGAGGGGCTCGGCGAGGTCCGGTTGCAGGGGGTCGTTTTCGTCCACCCCGAAGCCGTGGCGATAAGGCAGGTGGCCGGAAAAATTCATTGGGCGACCCGTTTCCGTGCTGGTCTTGAAGGGGACGGTGTCGAAAAAACTGAGACGCACGCCGACTATGAGCTCGGGCATTTCCTCCCGGATGCGGGCGATGATGGTCTTGAGCAAGCGCGTACGGCCCTCGAAATCTCCGCCGAATGACCCGAGGCGAGAACGGGCGGAAAGAAACTCGTGCAGGAGGTAACCATGGCAAGCCTTTACGTCGACGAAGCGAAAGCCGACCTTTTGGGCGAGCCGAGCCGATTCGACGTAGGTGTCGATCAGCCGATGCAAATCGTCGTCCGTCCAGACGATGGAATCGTCCTCGGGGTCGATCCCGTACTTCTCGTCGAGCAAGGGATGATGGCAGGCGATGCGGGGTTCCCAGCGCACCTTGTCGTTGGGACGGCAGAAACGCCCCGAATGGGTAAGCTGTAGACCGACGAGAAGATCGTCGGTGGAGCCGAAGCTTTCGGCATGAGCATCGTTGAGAGTGGTGAGAAGCTGACGAAGGCCGTTCTCGTTTTCAGGTATAGCAAGCGTCTGGTTGGGGTTGGCCCGACCGTCGGGCTGTACGGCGGCGGCCTCGCCGCCCCAGATGAGCTTGGCACCACTGAGCCCGAAGTTGCGCCAGCGGCGGATGGTGTACTCGGTGGGAGAACCGTCGCGATTGGCGTCCCATCCCTCCATGGGGTGAATGCACCAGCGGTTGCCCACGGTTAACCCGTCCACTTCGATGGGCTGGGCCAGAGGGGAAGCGGCTTCGGCGGTGAGAGCCACGTCGTCCACGGGAAGCTCGAGGTCGAGTTCTTCCAAGCGCTCGCGAAAGGCGGGAACGTCCTTGAGGCGTGCAATCTTCACGTAGTCGGAACTCATATTTCCGAGTGGCCGAAAAAGTATCCGGGGCAAACTTCCGGTGCCGACGTTTGCGAAATGCCTGTAAGATTCATAAGATGATTTGCGAAAGACGTAAAAGGGGGCGATTGGACGAAACCGCTTGCCCAAGCAAGCATCCCCCCCTACGCAGGCAAACAGAATGAGCGAAGATTCTCCCATCGTAAACCGAATTCGGGAAAACCGAGTAATGCCCGTGGCGGTCGTATCCAAACCGGACGACGGTCCGCGCATGGCGGAAGCCCTCTTGGAGGGAGGAATAAACCTGTTGGAAATCACCCTGCGCACGGAAGCGGCTCGGGAAGCCCTGCGGGAAACCCGCAAGCGCTTTCCCGACATGCTGCTGGGAGCGGGAACGATCCTCGATGCCGCCGTGATTCCGGAGTTACTCGACGACGGGATTGACTTCGGGGTGTCCCCCGGACTGGACGAAGCCGTGCTGGGGACCTGCATTCGATCGAGGTTTCCCCTGTTCCCGGGAGTGCTTACGCCGACCGAGGTGAGCAGAGCCCTGTCTCTCGGTTGCAAAAACCTAAAATTCTTTCCCGCCGAACCTGCAGGCGGGGCCGCTTTTCTGAAGGCCCTCATAGCCCCCTTCAAGGCGGAAGGCGTCCGGTTCGTCCCCACAGGAAGCATAACCTTGGAGAAGGCTCCCGCCTACTGGGCCTTGCCCGAAGTGATCGCGGTGGGGGGATCGTGGCTGGTGGCAGGCAATCTGCTGAAAGAAGAACGCTTCGACGAAATCACCCAATTAGCCAAGGAAGCTCTCGCCTTGGGACAAGAAGACTGAAAAACTTTCCAATCCATGAATCACAAGATCACAACGCTCACCCTCTGCGCCTTGGCATCTGCCGTTTCGGCATTTGCGTTAAAACCTCACCCGAACTTGCTCCAGCGCGGGAACTTCGACAATTGCCGCCTCGTCTTCGAAAAGGAAAAGAAAGGTCACGTAGCCTTCATGGGCGGGTCCATCACGGAGATGAACGGGTATCGACCGATCCTGTGGGAGTGGCTCCAAAAGCGTTTCCCGAAAACCGAGTTCACCTTCACCAATGCGGGCATTTCCTCCACCTGCTCCACCACGGGAGCCTTCCGCCTACAGCGAGACGTTTTGGATCACGGACCGGTAGACCTGTTCTTCGTCGAATTCGCGGTGAACGACGATCAGGACGCCGGCCATTCCCGAGAAGCCGCTCAACGCGGAATGGAAGGAATCATTCGCCATTTACGGTCCCACAACCCGAACGCCGACGTGGTGGTCACCTATTTCGTGAATCCCGGAATGCTCAAGCAACTGCAGGAAGGCAAGCAACCGCTACCCATGGCCGCCCATCAGGAAGTGCTGGACCACTACGGCGTCTCCGCCGTGCATCTGGCCAAGGAACTGGCCGATCGCATAGAGGCGGGTACCTTCACTTGGTCCAAGTTCGGGGGCACCCACCCCAAGAGACCCGGCAACCAGTTGGCTGCCGATCTGTCAGTGAGCATGCTCGAAAACTCTTGGATTTCTCTTGGCAGGAAAAGACCACTCGCGAAAAAAGCCGTCCCCCACCCCGTTCCCGAAAAGCTCTTCAATCCGCACAGTTACATAAAGGGACGGTTCCTTTCTCCGAAAAAGGCGAAGCTGGAAGGAGGCTGGAAGTGGAGCGAGCCGGAGTGGAAAAAGCTGTCCGGCGGGAAGCGCGGACGCTACCTAGGCAAGCCACTCCTGCATACGGAAAAACCCGGCTCAACCGCCAAGTTGGATTTCGAGGGTTCCGCCATTGGAGCCTTCGTCTTGGCGGGTCCGGACGCGGGAATCTTGGAATTCGACATCGACGGCAAGATCAAGGGCACGGTCACCCTAGGACACCGATATAGTCGCGGTCTACACTATCCGCGAAGCGTAATGTTCGCTCACGACTTGAAGCCCGGCAACCACACGATCAGCTTAACTCTTTCCGAAAAGGGCAAGGCTGAGGGAAAGACCTCCGCCGCTCGCATTCTCCAGTTTTGCGTGAATTGATCTCACCTTTATTAATTTAGAAGTAAACAAATCAAAATGAGTAATCCCTTCCTAGACGATTCCTTTCATCCCGACTGGGCTCAACTTACGCCTGACCGCATAGAAGCGGACACCACTCTGGCCATTGAGCTAGCCGAGAAGAATCTCGCCACAATACGGGGCCTCGCTTCAAGCGAAGTCACCTTCGCAAATGTCGTAAAAGCCTTGGAGCAAGCAACAGCTGGGCTCGACGACTGCTGGGGCAAGGTATCGCACCTTGATTCCGTCTGTAATTCCGATGAACTTCGAGTAGCCTACAATGAAATGCTTCCAAAAGTCTCGGCCTTCGAAGCAAAAATCGCTTTGGACCCCGACCTTCGGTCTGCCTTGCAGGCTTTCGCGGAAACGGACGAAGCGAAAAACCTGACGGACACCGACAAACGTCTTTTCGAGGAAACCATGGCCGACTTCCGAGAGGCGGGAGCCGATCTTTCAAAAGAGAAACGAGACAGGTTGGAAGCCATCTCGGAAGAATTGGCGAAGGTCACTCAAAAGTTCTCCGAAAACGTTCTGGACTCAACGAATGTCTGGGATCTGATTATTAAGGACGAGAGTAAACTGGCAGGTCTTCCCGACAGTGCCAAGGACGCCGCCCTTCAATCCGCAAAAGACAAGTTGGAACGAAAGGACGGCGACGAACCCTGCTGGCGCTTCACCCTGCAAGC
>CAZXKR010000125.1:4050-5235 GCA_964641305.1 uncultured Puniceicoccaceae bacterium
TTTGCTCGAACCTTGGGAAGTCGCTTATTGGGCGGAAAAACAAAAGCAGGAATTGTATGCCTTTGACGAGGAGGAACTTCGCCCTTACTTCCCAATCGATTCGGTGCTCTCGGGGATGTTTTCTCTGGTTTCCAATATTTTCGGGCTTCGCATTGAGGAACGCTCGACAAGCTTCGACGGGCAACCCGCCAACGTTCTGGATGGCGACGAGAAGGAAACTGTACCCGTCTGGCACCCTGAAGTTAAATTTTACGAAATATACGACGACGATACGGAAAGGCACTTGGGATCTTTCTATGCCGACTGGCACCCACGTGAAAGCAAACGGGCGGGAGCTTGGATGAATTTCTTGAAAACGGGGGAACCGGGAGAAGACGGTTCCCCTCTTGGACCTCACCTCGGTCTCATGTGCGGAAACATGACCGCCTCTACCGAAGGCAAACCCGCCCTGCTCACTCATCGCGAGGTGGAAACCGTTTTTCATGAATTCGGACACTTGCTTCACCATCTATGCAGCGAAGTGAAGCACAAGAGCCTAAGCGGCGTAAACGTGGCTTGGGACTTCGTCGAGCTCCCCTCCCAAATCATGGAGAACTGGTGCTGGGAACGAGACAGCCTCGATCTCTTCGCCCTCCATCACGAAACGGGAGAGACGATCCCGGAGGAACTTTTCAAAAAGATGTTGCGAGCCCGCAACTACATGACGGCCAATGCAATGATGCGACAGCTATGCCTCGGGAAGATGGACTTGGAGCTACACCGAAAACTGTCCGTGGCAGGCTACGAAAATCTCGATGCGTCTCTCGATGAAGTGCTTCAAGGATATGTCGCAGAACGTAAAACGAAACCACCCAGCATCGTACGCAGATTCAGTCACCTTTTTGGAAATCCCGTGGGTTATGCCTGTGCATACTATTCTTATAAATGGGCAGAAGTTTTGGACGCGGACGCCTTCACGCGTTTCAAAAAGGAAGGGGTAATGAATGGCGAAACGGGTCGATCCTTCCGCGCCTGCATTCTTAGTAGAGGAAACTCAAAACCGGCGGACGAACTCTTTCGCGACTTCATGGGTCGCGACCCCGACCCCGATGCCCTGCTCGTCCGCAGTGGGTTGTCAGCCAACTAAAAACCAATGTCAACGAAACCACAAGTTCTCGCCTGGATCACCTGCGATTCCGTCTACGT
>CAZXKR010000126.1:0-5235 GCA_964641305.1 uncultured Puniceicoccaceae bacterium
ACTCACTCCTCCGGCCGAGTGGCTCAGCTCCAACTCCCGTAGTCGTAATGCCCGACAAGATCGTCCACCGAACCGGTCGCGTGATTCCGGGCCAGTTCGCCGGAAGCATGGGGAAGTCCCAAGACCCTTGGCTTCTTGAAGTTTCCCCTTATCACCCGCTTCACTACGGTGCCTATCCGGATTATCTCTTTCACCATGCAAAGGGCGCCAAGGAGGAGGACGGTCTCGTTTTCCGGGCACCGCACTTATCCCTTCCCTCCGGCTTGAATCTGCGACGCGTTGCCGACCGCACCTCACTCCGTCAGGATCTTGAAAACCAATCGCACACCCTGGAAAGCGCCGCTGGAGACGAAGCCTTCGACCGGTATCGCGAGGCTGCGGTCGACTTGCTTGCCAATGGAGACGTCCATTCCGCATTCGACCTCTCGAAGGCCGACCCCAAGCAAATCGAACGCTATGGCGACCACAGTTTCGGTTGGTCCCTGCTGATGGCCCGCAATCTCGTCACCGCCGGGGTGAACCTAGTGCAGGTTAACCTCGGAAACAACGAGACCTGGGATACCCATCAAGCCGCATTTCCAAACCTTAAGAACTTCCTGCTGCCACCCCTCGACCACTCTCTGAGTGCACTGCTGAACGACCTCGACGCCTCCGGTTTGCTCGACGAAACAATGGTGGTGGTAGCCAGCGAATTTGGCCGTACGCCTAAAATTTTCAGGCTCCCGAGCGCAAAGCTGCCTGGCCGGGATCATTGGGGTGCCGTTCAGTCCGCCTTTTTTGCTGGAGGAGGCGTGAGGGGAGGAACGGTCATCGGTTCATCCGACAAGATCGGTGGTTATCCCGAGGAGGATCCGCAAAAGCCCGAGAACTTTGCCGCCACCATTTACGATGCCTTGGGAATTCCCCGCGGCGCTCATTGGGAGGACTTGGGGGGACGGCCCTACCCCGTTTATCATGCCGACCCCATCGGCGGACTAACTTGATCGATTGCAGTTTTCGGGATCCGTAGACGGCAGACTCACTCGACTCTTTCGGGCAGGAGTGTGGGGTCGGTGCCGAGGCTACCGTAAAGACGATCGAGAGCGTCGGAGTCATCGAGGCGAGCGAGAGCATCGGCGCAAAATTCTCGGCCTTCAACCAGTCCGAGGCGTTTGGCTGTTTCTTGATTGGTCTCGTCCTTGAGAAATTCGGTTACGTAGTCGAGACGCCCTTGCCAGTACTGCCTGGTAACTTCTAGTCGGGCGACCAGACGTTCTTTATACCATTCGGACGTCAAGATTTCATCGGCATCAAAAAGCTTTCTGAACTCAGGATCATTGAGACCGCGACCTTCCCAATCGCCATGAGCCATAACGTTTAGCAACGCACGCAAAGGTGGGCAAGCCCGCTCCACGGAACCATCCTCGAAATAACGCCGGGCCACATCGCGCTGGGCCTCCACGACATTTGCGACGCTTTCGGCGTATTCGTCGGGATCCTGCAGTTCCGGGCGCAACATTTCATCGGGAAATACGGATACCGGGTCGGTAAAGATTCGGCCTAGGAAGGCATGGGCGAAGCGATGGGTAATACGGTATCCCAGACGGCTGGAAGGATAGGTCTTTCCGTTGTGGGTGAAGTCGGGGACAGGCTCGAGAAACCCTTTAGCCATCATTTGCCGGGGATCGTTTTCTTCTTTGAGAAAACGACTCCATATTTCAGGAATCAAAAGGCTTATATCGTGGCTGACTTTGTATTTTGGGCCGATGCACCCGGCGGAAGTAACGAAAGCTCCCTGCCGCGTGGCGGCGTAGGAAATCAGGGCGGCATTGAGGTCATGGATGGGCAAGATGGCGTTGAAAGGGCCCTTGGTCATCGCGCCTTCCGAACCTGCTCCCGTGGTCGAGGGGGATTTACCCGTGAGACTTGCTATGCAGTCCATAAAGAACTCGGGCAATTCCAGATAGTGAATCGGTGCAAAACAAGAAAGCGGCCGAATTCCGTTCTTGGCATCTCCTGCATTATTGCGCCGCCCCGGGAGCACGGCTCGCACGGGGTACAAAACCTTCTTGTCCATGGAAAGGCTACGCCGCATACGGGTTCCCAATCGAGCAAGATATACGGAACGAGGATCGAGCAGATCGGGACGAGTCTGGAGGTAACGCGGGTTCTTGGATGGCTTTCCGTCTACGAGACGAGGGTTTGCCGAGGAGACAAAGTAATTCGTGCCTTCCTCGCTTTCGGCGGCCTCACGGATAAGGGCTTGCATGGGTTCTGTGTATTCTTCGAAATCGAGGGTCTTTTCCACTTGGGCCATCCCTTCCTCTCGGGTAAGGGGCTGAAAATTGCTTATAAAGTTTCCGGGCAAGGAAAGCTCGATTTCCGTTTGCTTGTCGAAACCACGTAGAATCGCATCGTCAGGGCGCTGGAATAGACGATATTCGCAGTTGTGAACAAACTTGACCGACTCCCCAAAAGAACCTGGGCCAACATCATTGAGCAGGCTCAGAGGCGCTACGGTGGAGGCGGTTATATCGTCCTCTGCAATCAGCTTCACGGCGGGCACAAAGTCTTTTCTCAAAGCAAATAGTCGCCACGCTCCGTTCTCGTCGAACCCAACACGGAGATGGCGAGTGATTAGCTTTTGGCCCTTGTAGCGAAGCTCATTGGCGGGCTGCCCGTTCACGGAGTCCACGCTGAAACCTTTTAGCCACTCATCTCCCAGTTCGGAACGGTGTCGACGCTTGATGATCAGCACGAGGTCCTTCACTCTCTGCGGGATATTGGTCAGCCACTCGTTGTATTCCGGTGTGTAAAGCGTTTCCGATGGCGTAAGCAGCTTGATAACCGAACCGAGCGACCGCACAGGGCTGAGTATGGAACGATTCCGGATAAGATGGGCCTCGGGCTTGAGAAAGCGGCTGGAATAATCTCGTTCCAAAATTTCACGGGCAAGGGCCATGTCTTCTTCCCAATCCGCGACGAATACCGGGCCACTGACTATCGCGTCGGTGAGAGGCTTGGAAATCTCAGACTTTCCACCTCCCGACACCGTGCATGGCTTATGGCAGAGGTACCCCTCCCCTACCGTGCCGACGAGTTTCCATGGACCGTTTGTCTCCACCTTCTTCATCTCTACCTTGTAACCCGAAGGCAGAACGTACACGGAACCCGGCCGAAGTGAAATCTCTTGGTCGCTTCCATCGGTGTCGTCCCAGCGTACCCACTGCTCTCGCAAACTGAAGCGAGCCTCCTTTGGAAGGTAAAAGATGGAAGAGTAACGCTTGTCCACGGCATAACCCCCACTGCGTTCCTCCCAAAGGTCGGCATAGAGATCGCGGTTTTCCTCATAGGTCTGCGGAGTAGCCGGCAAGATTTTAGCAGGATCGAATTCCTCTCCCAGATCGTAGCTTGGGAAAACGATCGCTCCCCCAGCATGTTCCTCCTCGGAAAGGCCGGATAGGTTTGCGGAGAAACTGATCTGCGTCTTTACCTCCTTCTTGCAATAGCCAAAATAATTGTCGGCCAGCACCGTGAAAATCAGGCCGCTTGCGTCTCTGCAGGTGAGCTTGAAGGGTTGTCCGTCGTTGTACAGTTCCTCGGGGTCTTGCCAAAACATTCCGTCACGCAGTTGGTGCTCGGTCGCCTCGCTTTCCGGAGGCAGGCCGAGATCTTTCTTTTTAACGTTTGTCAAATGTGGGGCAACAACCACACAGCCCGTGTGTCCCGTCCAGTGTTCTACATCCAACCCAGCATCGTTCTCGATTAGGAAGGGATCGCCCGCGTTGCCGAAAATACTCTCCACGAAATCCAAGTTGGCCACGCAACTGGCAGGGGCGAAAAAGCGGGTCTCCAATGATTTTTCTCGAACAAACCCATCGACCTCCGGGCAAACCACCGGACGTAACAAAAGTGAGGTCCAACCATAAGCGGGTTCCTCGCTTTCCGCCGAAAAAGGCAAAAGCAAAGAATCCCTAGGCGCATCGAAGGCCGCCCGAAACAAGCCCGCCGCAACGGATTTAGGCACAGATAGCTTATCGGCTGCCGCAGGCAGGCTACCCTCGGTAACGTGGAAAACGCCAGCAGTTGTCCGACGATCTCGGACGGGGTTGTGCAGGACACCCTGCCGCACTCGATACGATTTGATGATGCTGGACTGGAAGAAATGCTTCTCCAGCGGCAACGACACCACCCTAGACAACCCGTGCCTATCCAAAGTAAACGTCTTCTGAGGCAGTTGCGGTGCCTCTTCCCCAAAAAAGCGATCAAGGAAATCCTGCATCCGTCTGTCGGCTGGGCACAAATGCCCCGCGAGTAGGCGAGACTGCTCGCGATACTCTTTGATTAAAAAGCGGCCCAACCGAAGGGCGGGGTTGTCCTCGGGATCTCCAACCACGGGCAAACCAAGTGCGGCAAGCTTTAAGTTCGCATAGTTCGACAGCTCCTCGTAATCGTCAGTACCGGGCTGGTAATTCCGATCGAGACCAAAGCGATAATCCTCATCTTCCTGTGAGTCGTTTCGATTCATATAGCCGATGAAAACAGCGTTTGTAGCGCTGGCGTCAAACGCGAAGTGATAGAAATCACGATAGATGAAAAGAATTCATTCCATATGCTGATCGCAATGCCATTGGCTCAAGTGAAACCAACAACGGAAATGGATACCCGTTATTCTCTAGCTGGTTAAAAGGCACAATCTAAGTTCCATCGGCAGATTCCCCAGACAATTCCGCTTGTCCCCCTTCAACCCGTTTGCTAGCCTCTTGACATCTCTTTTTTAAAGGGGCCCTTAGCTCAGTTGGTTAGAGCATGCGACTCATAATCGCTCGAAGCCATTCCACAAGGCCAGCAAACATGCGGGCTTCCAGCAGGTGCTACACTTTTATCTACACCCGAATGCGTCCGGTTAAACATTTAGCTGCTAAAAATTTGTTCTAACAGCTCAAGAAGATTTTCAAGTGTGCAGGAAAGCGGACTATGGCGAAACTCTTTCGACATGCTTGTAAACATGTATGATACACTTGCGACCCGTGAGTCTAAGGAGGAAGTTGCCGAGGGGTTTGCAATTTCCCCAAAACTGATTTATGGTGGAAGCCATGAAGAAGCCTATCAAAAAGGTGAAGAATCCAAGCAAAATGCTCTGGGAGAGACGAAAGAAATCTTACGGCCTGACGGCGGCCACGTGGAATTACTCGCTTTCGCTAAAGCCAAAGACCTCGTCCTCAACAAAAAGCTCTTCTCGACATAAATCAAAGA
>CAZXKR010000127.1:0-5216 GCA_964641305.1 uncultured Puniceicoccaceae bacterium
TCGGGGATGATTTCATTCAACGTCGACCCGAGCAGGATGAGATCGTATTTGTTTCCATGTTCGTTTGGAGCACTCCTGCGAAGGTCGGCGCGTTTGGTTTCCACCTTTGATTCTTGCCATAATTGGTAAAGCTCGCTGTGCAGGCTTCGAAAGTAGTCCAAGCTTTTTCCCGAGTAGTCGATTGCCCGGAGCTCGATTGGATTTTCAACGCCTCTCTGGTGAAGCGTTCGAAGCGCCGCGAGGCTCGACGCACCGGAACCGCAGCCAAGATCCAGAATGTTTAACGGTCCCTTGCGTGGGGGAGCCCATTCGCGAAGTTCGAGAGCTTCTGCAAGAACGTAACTCAGGTGATTCCATGTACGAGGAAAGTAAAAGTTTCCGTAGGCGAGTATCGATAGGTCGCGTGATCCATAACTTTTGGGACTGAAGTGACGTTCCTTGTTGAAGCGGTCGCTTTGGACGACGATTTCCTCTTGCAGCATACGAACAATCTTGGATTCTTCCGCATCGGGCCATTGCTCCTTCGCCTTATTCCACCACCATTGCTCTATTTCCTCCGGGTAGGGAGAAATGTTGGCCGTCGGGATTTTCATCGAATGGCCGTATTCAAGGCAGGTACGAAAGATTCGCTACTCCGGAGCAAAGGATTGCTGCTTATTCTGCCACGCGGTGTTCGGCGTGGGCTTTCATTCCCTTGGAACCTCGCGAACTCGCAATCAATTCCCGATTACAGCTTGCCGCCGTAAACGGCATTATCGCCCAATTGCTCCTCGATCCGCAGAAGCTGGTTGTACTTGCAGATACGATCCGTACGCGAAAGCGAGCCCGTTTTGATTTGGCCCGCATTCGTAGCCACTGCGATATCGGCGATGGTTACGTCTTCGGTCTCGCCCGAGCGGTGAGAGATGACAGAGGTATATTGTGATTCCTTCGCCATCTCCACGGCATCAAGGGTTTCCGTTAGGGAGCCGATCTGGTTTACCTTCACGAGAATCGAGTTGGCAACGCCTAGGTCTATTCCCTTTTTGAGAAAATCGACGTTGGTCACGAAGAGATCGTCACCGACCAGTTGCACCTTGTCTCCGATCGCGTCGGTCAGCTTTTTCCAGCCATCCCAGTCGTTCTCGTCGAAGCCATCCTCGATCGAACGAATGGGAAACTTGGCGACCAAATCCTGATAATAGGCGACCATTTCATCCGAATCCTTTTCCGAGCCGTCGCTCTTGGAGAAGACGTATTTGCCTTTCTCGGCATCGAAGAATTCGGAGGATGCCACGTCCAAGGCGAATTCGATTTCGTCGCCAAGCTTGTAACCCGCTTTTTCTACGGCAACGACCAAAGATTCCAAGGCTGCTTCGTTACTGGCGAGATTTGGGGCGAATCCTCCTTCGTCACCGACCGCAGTGGAGAGACCTTGGTCTTTTAGCACTTTCTTGAGGGCGTGAAAGATTTCGCAGCCCATGCGGAGGGCCTCGCTGAAACTGGATGCCCCGACTGGCATTACCATGAACTCCTGAACGTCGATGGGGGCATCCGAGTGGGACCCGCCGTTGAGCACGTTCATCATAGGCACAGGCAATACTTTCGCATTTGGTCCGCCGATGTATTTGTAGAGAGGCAATCCGCAGGCTGCGGCAGCCGCATGAGCCGTGGCCAAGGAGGCTCCGAGAATTGCATTGGCGCCGAGTTCCGCTTTGTTCGGGGTTCCGTCAACGGCCAGCATTGCCTTGTCAATGGCCGTCTGGTCTATGGCATCCATGCCTACGAGAGCCTCGGCAATTTTTCCGTTTACGTTTTCGACGGCCTTGGTGACTCCTTTGCCGAGATAGCGTGAATCGTCGCCATCCCGCAACTCGATGGCTTCGTGTTCGCCTGTGCTGGCGCCGGATGGTACGGCGGCTCGCCCATAGGCGCCTCCGCTCAGTTCAACCTCCACCTCTACGGTGGGATTGCCTCGCGAATCGATGATTTGTCTTCCGTGAACGTCTACGATTGTGGTCATGTGATAATGATTTTGGTTGAACTAAAAAGGGTCGATCATGATGACCTTCGAGGCCACAATGTCAAAAGCCTTCGGCATCAGCGTTTTAAAACTGCTTGCCTCTTGCCCGGAATAGATATTTTTCAAAAGCCTTTTAAGCTAACGACATGGGCAAAGAACGAACTGCAATTTCACCCACCCGGGAAGAGGATTATCCCGAGTGGTATCAACAAGTAATCAAGTCGGCGGACTTGGCGGAGAATACTCCTGTACGCGGTTGCATGGTGATCAAACCGTGGGGCTATGCCATCTGGGAGAATATTCGCGAAGCCTTGGATTCCATGTTCAAGGCGACCGGCCACAAGAACGCCTACTTCCCGCTCTTCATCCCGATGAGCTTCCTGCAACGGGAGGCGGAGCACGTCGACGGGTTTGCCAAGGAGTGCGCGGTGGTCACCCATTCACGACTGGAAGCGGACGAGCACGGCAAGCTTCAGCCCGCCGGAGAACTGGACGAGCCTCTAATCATCCGGCCGACTTCCGAGACTATCATCGGCGAACTGTTCGCTCGCTGGGTTCAATCCTACCGGGACCTGCCACTGCTCATCAATCAATGGGCGAACGTGGTGCGCTGGGAAATGCGACCGCGTCTGTTTCTTCGCACGGCGGAATTTTTGTGGCAGGAAGGCCACACCGTCCATGCCTCCTCGGAGGAAGCCGTACGGGAAATGGATTTGATCCTCGATCTCTACGCCACTTTTGCGGAAGAGTGGCTGGCCATGCCCGTGCTACGGGGTGAGAAAACCGAAAACGAACGTTTTCCCGGAGCCGAAACCACCCTCTGCATCGAAGCCATGATGCAGGACCGGAAGGCGCTGCAAGCCGGCACCTCTCACTTTCTCGGACAGAACTTCTCGAAGGCTTGCGGCATTAAGTTTCAAGACGAGCACGGCAAGGAGGAGCTGGGTTGGACCACTTCCTGGGGTGTCTCCACTCGCCTCATCGGCGGTATGATCATGTGTCATGGAGACGACGACGGCTTGGTCGTTCCCCCGAAGGTGGCTCCTTCGCAGGTCGTCGTGTTGCCCGTCACGCCCAAGGAGGAATCCCGAGAACAGGTTCTGGAATACTGTCGAAAACTGGTGGAGGAAATCGGCTCTCTTTCTTATGCAGGCTCGCCTGTCCGAGTGGAGCTAGACGATCGTGATCTTCGCGGTGGCGAAAAGTATTGGCAGTGGGTGAAGAAGGGAATTCCAATTACCTTGGAGGTCGGTCCACGCGATTTGGAGAACGATGCCGCATTCGTGGGACGACGAGACGTCGGACGTTCGGGACGCGAGGGAATGTCCCGTGAGGATTTGCTTGGTCGGTTGCCCGACGTCTTGCAGGAAATTCAGGATGAGCTTTTCCGCAAGGCCTTGGCGTTTCGAGAAGAGAATACCCGAGAGATTGATTCCAAGGAGGAATTCTATGAGTTTTTCTCCAATTCTGAGACAGGAGCCCAAGGAGGCTTTGCCATGGCCCACTGGGATGGCGACGCCAAATGGGAGGAGCAAGTGAAGAACGACCTCAAAGTTACCGTGCGTTGCATTCCCCAAGGCGAAGGTGAGGCGGGTACTTGCATATTCAGCGGGAATCCAAGCCCCCGGCGCGTAGTGTTCGCTCAGGCTTATTGATCGTCCCTTTTTTCCCATGCAAGTCATACGCTCCGCAAATGAGATGCAGGCCACTTCAATAGGCCTGCGCAGCGAGGGTAAATTGATCGGTTTCGTTCCCACCATGGGATATTTGCATGACGGACACCTTTCTCTATTGGAGGTGGCCAAGGCCAAGGCCGACGTAACTGTCGTGTCCATCTTTGTTAATCCAGCCCAGTTCGGGGTCGGCGAGGATCTCGATGCCTATCCACGAGATTTCGAGCGCGATTTGAAGCTCTGCGAGGAATGCGAGGCAGACATTGTGTTCGCCCCTTCCGTAGATGAGATGTATCCCGCCGGGCACTCCACTCAAGTCGAAGAGACTGCAGTGGCGACCAACTTGTGCGGCGTTTCCCGGCCGACTCATTTTCGTGGAGTGACCACGGTCTGCGCAAAGTTATTTAACCTATGCCGACCGGATTTCGTAGTCCTCGGTCAGAAGGACGCGCAGCAAGCGGTGGTCATCCGCCGAATGGCGGAGGACTTGCATTTCCCGATTGAAGTCGTGGTGGCTCCTACGGTTCGAGAGGAGGACGGGTTGGCCATGAGTTCCCGCAACGCCTATCTCGATCCCCGCCAAAGAGAGGACGCCCTGTTGCTTTCCCGATCGCTGTTCGCCGGAAAATCCCTTGTCGAAGAAAAGGAAATCCGAAACGTGGACCGGATAAAGTCCGAGGTCACCGGGATCTTAACCGGCGGGCGCTGCGTGCGGTTGAACTACGTCGAAGTGGTGAATCGCGAAAACATGGAAGCCGAGTCGGAAGTCGTGCCCGGACGTTCCATGATCGTGGTGGCGGCGTGGATAGACGAGGTTCGCCTTATCGACAACGTTATGCTCTAATTTCGTTCCTTATGGGACAACCCATGAAAGCGGAATACGACTTGGTCATCGTCGGCAGCGGTATCGCCGGCCTTAGCTTCGCCTTGAAAGTTGCCCAAGCGGGCAACAGCGTAGCGATCCTCACCAAGAAGGACAAGGCCGAGTCCAATACGAATTACGCCCAAGGCGGAATTGCTGCCGTGACTTCTGCCGGAGACGACTTGGAGAAGCACGTGACCGATACCTTGGAGGCCGGTGACGGGCTCTGCGATCAGCAAGTCGTACGCGAAGTCCTGAGCGACGGTCCCGCCCGCATCGAGGATTTGGCGAAGCTTGGTGTTGCCTTCACCAGCCTGGATGATGGTCGAATTTCCTTGGGTAGGGAAGGGGGGCACAGCGAGCGCCGGGTACTTCACGTCAAGGACATGACGGGCAAGGCGATCGAGGAAGCCTTGCTCGCGGCAATTGCTCGGGAAGGCGTGGAAATCCACGAGCATCTTTTCGGCATCGATCTGATTACTGCCCGCAAGGCTCGGAAGCTAGGAATAAAGGTCGAGGGCGAGGGAAACGAGGATTTCGTCCTTGGGCTATATGCCTACGATGCCGAGGCCGACGCCGTCCGAACCGTGGCGGCCCGCGCCATCCTACTTGCCACGGGAGGCACGGGGCAAACCTACCTCTACACCACCAATCCATCGATCGCCACAGGCGATGGCGT
>CAZXKR010000128.1:0-5177 GCA_964641305.1 uncultured Puniceicoccaceae bacterium
CGACCGATCCGATGTAGGGCGAATCATCGGGTACGCCCTGCTGGACTCTCTTCTCCGACTGACCACTTAGCAAATTGTGCATTGCGTCGAAGTGATTGCTGATGCCACCGGGATGTGTCACGGAACGAATTAAGCAGAATTCGTTGGTAATCCCTGCAAGCTTGGTGTGCATCTCGTTGAGTTGTATTCCTGGCACCTTAGTGCGAATTGGCTTGTATGGTCCTCGGTATTCGGAAGGAGCGTTGGGCTTCATGTCCCAAGTGTCGACATGACTGGGTCCTCCACAGAGGAGAACAAATATACAAGATTTCTTGGAAGCCACGGCTTTGCCGGAAGCGTCCGTTTTATCACTACCGAAAACCAAACCCGGAACCGTCAAATTCACCGCACCTATCCCACCTGCTTTCAATAGGTTTCTGCGAGATATACTTTGTTTCTTCATTGTCCTATGTCCCTTAATGTCGAGATATTAAGTAAAGTTTTCTATATAAAGGATCGTTTTTTGGCATGGCACAGTCAATGTATTATGATCAGTGTGGGAAAGAGAGCGACGAGAAGCTGGAAGCATTCGTATGTCGGAAGACTAGATTTTGTGTGGATTTAATTCTCGATTGCCAGTGGCGTCGATGCCGGTGGCGGTGATGCTCTTGGACTTGGGTAATTCGACGCTCCAGTCGGCTACGCCGTGAATTTGACTGAGAATACTTGCGGACTTACCGTTCACGATAATGGTTTTTACGACGCCATTATCGTGGGTGGTTCCGCGAACCCGGAGTCGGTCCTTAGTCGAGTCGATGCGCGTGATGACGGTACAGGGCGGAAGGTCGTCCACGGGGCTTAGGAGTTCAGGAAAGTCTATGCCACTTACTGTCGTGGCGAGAGACTCGTCACCGGTTAGACCCTTTTCTTTGGAATAATTGTTGCCATCCCCAAGCAAGTCCTTGGCTCGAGAACTAATTACCTTGGCATGTTTGCCGGGACCGAAGTAGTCGTGAATAAAATAGGGAACGCCCTTTGCGGTGGATGGTTTGAGCCTAGGTCCACCGCCTAAGTTCATAAGTGGCCAGCGGTCAAGGCGTTTAGGATCGCGACCTCGAACCTTCACGTTGCGGAAGTGTGATTCGGCTTCTCCTTTCGGGTTGTTGGCGCTGATCTGGATGAGGGGCATGTTGCCGCCATAGCCCAATTTGCTGAACGTGAGTCCGTCGACAGTTATGCTTCCATGCTGTACGCTCTTATCGTCTAGACCTCGATTGAAGGGTTCGGTTCCGGTTGCGGCAATGCTTAGGTCGCGGTAGACATGATTTTCGAACCATGGCCGGTAAACCCCGTAGGATGCGTGGTCGATTTGAATGTTTTCCGCCAGCATAGTGGGTAGCTGGGCCCTGAATGCATAATGAGTTTGCCAAACTTTCAGGTCTCTTATGAGGTGCGGGTGTCGCCGATCAGGACCCACGCCCTCGGTGCCGGAAAGGGCCACGGAATAAAGTCCTTCGCTGTGTGACTCGTTTTTCTCGAAGCGGCTAATGGGGAGGGTACGTATATCAACGATTTTTCTGGAACCGTCCGGCATGAGTATGCGAAGGTTGCTGTCGAAATTGCTGCGCTTTTGGCAATCGTAACGAAAGCCGTATTTTGCGTTTTCCACAGCTACGTTTCGAGTGAGGACGTTTCGTCCATTTGCCCACCAGAAGGCGGCTCCGTCATTTGGGTCGAAGGGAAGCTCTTGATCCTTCAGTCTAGGGCCATTGAAAGCCTGTACGCCGAGGTTGCGGTCGAGCAGGTTGAATACTTCCGACCCGTTCTCGAGGAAATAGCCGTGTCCCACCGACTTGTAGCCTACGCAGTCCCGCACAAGTAGGTATTGCGTACCGTGAATTGTGACCCAACGGTTATGCGAGTCTACTACGGCGGCGCCGAGTACAGCAGAGCCGCGCATGGTTTCGCCGACCAGATGGAAGTGGATTGGGTATCTTCCCAGTTCACCTTCCTTGCCAAGATGAGCGAAACGGGCGTAGCTTATGCCCCCCTTGCTGTGTCGGTGGTACATAGTGTGACCGCGAATGCCATCCGGGTCGGCGCTCTCGACAATTACGTTTCGGGATAAATTTGCCACCTCGCTACGAAATTCTCCTTCACCGGAGTGTTTCAGACTCAGGGGTTTGTCGAGCGTGATGGAGTTACCGTCGATGGCCTTTACTATTCGCTCTTCCGTGCCCACTTCCTCGTCGCGATAGGTACCCATGTTGCGCACTTTCTTGGAGGCGGTCACGATTATCTCATCCCCAACGCGCCAGTCGGAGACATTCTCATTCACGACAATCTTTTCGTCGCCCGGTTGGCAGGTCGCACCTAGTTTAACCCATGGTCTCTCAAGGGGGGAGCCGTGCAATTCCATGCGGGCTGAGCAACAAACCAGCGCAGGTGCATCTTTTTTGTCCATGCCCTCCGAATAGTGGAGGCGAATACGAGCTTTAAACATTGCGGGGATTGGGTTTTGTTGCGTGCCTACTTCGAGAGTGGGCAAGGATTTTCCCGGCTGGGAGTTTGGTTCCCCGTTTGATTCCAATCTGCTAAAGTCACAGGCGAATCCACGTTCCGTACAATAGTTGCCTGCTTGAACCTTGAGTAGGCAAACATTGAGCTCGGTACTGGATTCGCGGGCGAATCGGAGTGTTCCGGCAACTTGAATGAGTCGTATGACGGGCGTAGTTTTTGCGTCAAAGCGAACTGATGTGCTGGAACTGATCAACACGCGGTCTCCCGCTTTGGGGAGGCGTTGTGGTTGCCAAATCTTTGGGTTTGTCCAATCGCCATCGGCGACCGACTTAACGGAAAACTGAATGGCCTCACGCTGTGCTGAAAGAACGGCAGTAACAGCGGTGGCCAACATCAGATTTAGGAGAATAGTCTTCATGGGACCAGCTTACTTTTTAGTTTTTTTCTCCACTAGATTCCCCCTGACCTTGGCTTTTGGGCCGATGATCTCAAGAGCTTGCGAATTGGTGTCGTCGGAGAAGGCGGTGTTTCCCGAAGCCTCACTTGGCTTCTCGCTGTTGCGTATGACAAGAGCGGTACCTATGAAAGCGTGAACTTTGTTGTCGTTGGCTGAGACTTGCTTGGCTTTCGAGGCGAAAAGGGCATGCCGCCAGTGGTCCACTTCGTTGTTTGAAAAAGTAACGGAAGAGCCTTCCCTTACCCAAGTGGCGAAGTTTGGAGGCCCACCTTTGCGGGGGCCGTTGCCGTGAAAGCGGTTTTTCTCGATATGGGCGGTTCCCTGAAGCAGCACGCCGGCCACGCCGCCACCGTTCAGGTCGTTGTCGGTCAGGGTGGCGCTCGAATTCTCAAGAATGGCTACGAGCGGAGGCATACCTCCCTTGCGGGACATGACGTTCTTTTTAGCAGTCAACTTGGAACCATTTCGGATTCCGATGGCTACGAGGGCATTGTCGATAAGACGGTTATTGAGCAGGAATGCTTCCGCGTGATGGCGTACCCCAATGCCGGATGCCTTGTTGCCCTTGCAGAGGTTGTCTACGATTTTTGCGACAACTCCATGTTCTACCCCAATCCCGGCGGCTCCGTTTCCGATGCATTCGTTTCCCACTATTTCGGGATGCGCTTCGTGACGGGCACCAATGCCCGCGAGTTTATTTCTATGGCAACGATTTGAGCGAATGATTGGTCGGGCTTCCTCCTCGGTTCCTATCCCGGCCATATCGTTTTCGAAGCAGTCGTTGTCTTCGACCACAGGGCGCGTGTCCTCTCCCGTCCTTATGCCAATGCCCGCTCGTCGGTTTTCATAACAACGGTTGTTCGTAACGGTGGGAGAACTGCCCTCGCTTATGCCAATACCCGCCCTTATGTTGTTGTGGCATTTGTTTTTGCGTACCATGGGGCTTGCTCCATTGTGTCCAATGCCTGCGTAAAAGTTTTCGAAGCAGACGTTGTTTTCGATTAGTGCGGTGGAACCGGCCATGGAACCGATGCCACCGCCCATGTTCCGATAACAGACATTCCCGGTGATGTTGGGCGACACTTTCCGATCCTTGGATCCCGTGATGCCGATGCCTGTGTAGCCGACGTGATGCACGATATTGTTCTTCACTTCGCATGAGTGCCGCACTTCGATGCCAGCTGTACCGGAGACGCCGATGTGCTCGTGACTCTGCATATTCCCCTGCGTTGCGTAATGCTTATTCCACTTGTTCTCGTCGTAGAGACCCACCCCCGTTATGGTAAAACCATCCAGAGCCGCGTCTGCGTCCATAGTCACTCCCGGACCTTTGCCCTTTGGATGGTTCAAGATAGTGACCTCGGCCCGCTTTAGACCGAGTGTTCCCTTGGCGTCGTCTCCCGCGCTCCTGACGGTTACGCCTTTTTTCAGGACTATGCGCTCTCGATAGGTGCCCGCCTCTACCAGGACGCGGTCGTTCGGTTCGGCTTTGTCGATGGCGGCTTGTATCGAGGCGTAGTCTTTCGGTACGAGCAAATCGGCGGCATTGACCTTATGGACGAAAGGGGCGAGCTGAGCCGTGGCGAAAATCGCGAGTGGGAGATGAAACGCTTTCATTGTAGAAATATATGAATGGGTTTGTGTTTGCATAACCTTACATCCTTCCGATCGACGTTACCACCACTCATCGGCGGTTTTCGCAGTTTATTTTTTCTCAAGCACCCAGATGTTTCGGTAGCGGACCGGGTTGCCGTGGTCTTGAAAATGAAAGGTGCCGGCCTTGTGATTGAGTTCCACTTTGTCGTGAATCTTGATTCCATTGTGATGGGCGGTCATGAGGGCCTTCTTCCCGGCTTTCTGCACGCGATACTCGACATCGTAGGCTTGCCATTGCAGAGGAGGGAGGGAAGCGAAGTTGAAGGTTCCGTCCTTTTTGCCTACTAAGGAAGGGATCGGTTCCTTTACGTCGGGATTTTTGAACTTGTAGAGACCGCCGCATCCACCTCCTAGGTAGGTGACTGCTCCAAAGGAATCGAGCACTTGAATCTCATTGCGATTGGCCAGATAGAATCCACTGTTGCCGCGCCCTTGGCCTCGCGCGGTTGATCGCAGGTTACAGTTAAACTCGACGTGCGCGTCGTAGCTTCCCTCGATCTTCTTGACGGAATTCATTCCGCCCTTGGGAACTTGGATGGAACCGTCTTTTTCATCAATGTGTATC
>CAZXKR010000129.1:0-5171 GCA_964641305.1 uncultured Puniceicoccaceae bacterium
ACCGGAAGAGGCGGTTGCGGTGAGATCGATGAATTGATTGATCGATAGACCTGAAAAGTCTTGCCCCCAAGTGATCGTCTGCAGGGTCTTGTCGCTGACAAGCAAGGAGCCGTCTATATATGTGAGGGTGTACTTGTCGGATGATGCAGTCGCCGTAATGGGGTAAGCGCCAGCCGTGCTAAGGGTGTCGGCAGTCGTTCCGGGCGTGACAGATATGGTGTAGGCTGTTGAGCTGTCGTCGCCATTTACAAAGCCGGATTCGACGTAGGTCAGTGTCGGATTTGCGACACCGGTGGAGCGAATCTGGTCGTCGATGGCGATAGTCAACGGGGCCTTTGATATGGTCACGGTTTTTATCACGGGGTCAGTTGCGTTCATGTCGCCGGTGTCGAGGGCGTTGGCTGTGATGGTTACGGTCCCCGCTTTCTTCACCGTAGCCATGGTTCCGCTGATTCCGATGATGCTCGGGTCGCCGGAGGTGTAGCTCACCGGTCCGCCGATGGTGGAGGCGGTGAGATCGATGGGGAGCGTCCCATAGGTGATGCCCGTAAGGGTTTGGTTCCACACGATGCTTCGAGTACCCTTTAAAATACGAAAATGGAAGGTTCGGGGGAACGCGCTGCCGGAGGTGTTTACCGTGATGGCGCTGCTGAAGTCGCCTGCAGTGGAGGGCACTCCCGTTATAAGTCCGCTGGCCGAATCGATGCTCATGCCAGGTGGCAAGCCCGTGGCCTGGTACGATGTGGCCGTGTGATTGGTTTTCAGCTGGAAGTTTACGGAAGTTCCGGCATAGAGCTTGATGGGTTCGGTTCCACTGTCGTTTACAGCCTTGAATCGATAGTAGTAATGGGTGCCGGGATTGAGGCTGGAAAGGGTGTGGGTGAAAGGACCCGTGTTCTTGAGCCCGAGAGGGACGTTGGCGTCCCATCCGCTATCGGTGGCTCCTTGATCCACTGTGCCGTAGTAGAGCGTTACGGTGGGTTGACCGACGCCGTCGTAGGAAAGCAGGTTGCCCTCCGCGGTGGCTCCCGTAACCGAGATGGAGCTTGCCGGGGTTGCGACCACCACGGGCGGCAGCACCACCGCATTGCTGGTGATGAAACCGGGGACGTTTGTCGACCAAGAAGTTCCTGCGGAATTCGCTGCGCGGGCGATTGCATAGTACTGGGTATTGGGATTCAGTCCGGTGAGCAAGATCGACTGGGGTCCTGAAGATTGGGCGCCTAATGGAACACTGTTATCCCAGTTGGCCGGGTTCTGATCTCCATTGCTAGTTCCGTACAATAAATGAACTTCGGGATTCTCGCCGCCGGTGTCCACCAAGTCGAAGTCTACCTTCGCGGAGGTAGACCCTACGGAACTCACGTTCAGGTCGGACAAGGGCGGAAGGTTCGGCAGCACGGTCAGCACGAGGGTCTGGGGAACGCTGGTGCCGGATAAATTAGACGCGGTGATGGTGACGTTGTGGACGCCGATAGCGGTGGTTGCCCCGGAGATGTCGCCGGTTGCCGAGTTGACGGTCAGTCCTGCAGGTAGACCATCGGCGGCATAGCTCTGAGGCCCTCTTTGGGCGGAGATGGTATAAATGGTGGGAGCAGCAGTTCCGCCAAGGTCTTCGTTATAAATGGCGGCGACGTCGGCGGCGGTGAGAGCGACGTCATAGATGCGGACGTCGTCCATGTAGGCTTTCGAATAGCCGGCGGGGGCGAATGCAAAGTTGCCGTTGTTGTCGCGACAGCCGAAGGCCAGCATAGAGTTCGTGTCGTTGATGTTGCCGTTTCGGTTTTCGTTGCCCTTTTGCACCCCGTCGACGTAGATTCTTCTCTTCCCACCGCCGAAAGTGGTGGCAACGTGAACCCAGTTGTTAAACTGACCGGCATTGTTGACGTTCACGTTCCAGTCGTTGTTGCCTGGACCTCGCAGAGTCCAAGCCAAATTTGAGCCGCTGTTGTTGTTTTTGCGTACTTGGTAGCCTTGGTTCCCTTCGCCTCGCTTGGTTACGTAAGCTCCCCAAGCATCAGAGGGCCATTCCTTGACCCAGAAGGTGATGGAAAGGATGTCCAAGTCGAAAACGCTCTGGTTTGAGGTGCCGTCGTCCACAGTTATATAAGCGTTGTTGTTGAGGTTGACGGACTTGCCTTCACCCTTCGGCACGTCGGTGGTATATACGACGTTGGCTGATTCCACTCCATCATAACCATTGCCTGAGCTGTCGCTGGCGGTGTCGTCGTCGAACTTCCACCAACCGACGAGATCAGATTCCCTGGTCGGAGGAGGAATGACTATGGGGAGCGAATAGTAGGTGGTGGCGTTCAATTCACCCACAATGATGGGGATGGTGTTCTCGGCGATGCTACCGTTGTCTACGTCTACAGTTCCCGGATCCAAGTAGTGACTGCTGTTGAAGGCTACTCGACCGCCGCCGCCGGCATAGGTTCCGGAACCGAAGTTGCCTCCCTTGGCTTCAATGGAACCGTTGTTGTAGATGCTTCGCCCGGCGAAGCGGAGAGAACCGCCGGAACCTCCGCCTCCGCCGTTTCCGGCATTGGTCGTGATTCCGCCGTTGGCTGATATGAGAACACCCGGGTTTATGGTGACCGTGCCGTTGCCATCTGCTTCGAGAGATAGAGCGCCACCACCTGCGCCACCACCGTAGCTGCTCCCGGCGCCACCGCCGGAACCACCGTGGAGATGGTTGAGGATCGAATTACCATAGGTTCCTCCATATCCCCCACCGGACGAGTCGCCTGCGGAACCGTAACCTCCGCCCCCGCCGCTGTTGTTGGTTTTGCCTTTGCCCGGTCCCTTGCCGTCCAAGGAGTTCCAGCCGCCGCCGTGACCCCCCAGTTTGCCCCCGCCGCCGGCAGTGCCGCCGGGAGAATTCCCACCATTGGCGTTGAGGTTGGTCCCGACTATGACGTCGCCGTGGTTGCGGGTCTTGAGGATGAGAGCATTGGAACCCTCCAAAATTACGGTGAGGCCGGCATGTAGGTTGATGGAGTCGAAAGTGTAAGTTGAAATTCCGTAGGTATTGCCTCCGTCATTGTGGGTGGTGATCACGCCCTTGCCGTGTTGACCACTAGAGTGATGCCAGATGCCGGAGGTAGTGTTGAAGGTGAGCGTGCCCGAGGTGTAGTTGAGGTCTGCGGGTAGTCCGGGAGTTTCGCCAATCACTGCAACGCTACCCTCGTAAGAACCGGAGAGATCGACGTTTCCTACCTTGAGTTCCCCGTCGGTGACAAAGGCGATGCGCCCGCCGCCTCCGACGTAATTTGCATTCGGTACCGTCCCCTTGGCTTCTAGAGTACCGTGGTTTGCGATGGAACCGCCTTTGAGCCGAATGGAACCTCCCGAACCTGCTCCTCCGCCGTTTCCGCTGGGGGTGGTGTCGCCTCCATTTGCGGAAATCTTGGCTCCTGTAGTGATTGTGACGGCGCCATTGCCATGTGCCATCAGTTCGATGGCTCCGCCGCCGGCTCCTCCCGACCTGTTGCTGCCTCCGCCGCCGCCCGAACCTCCGAGAAGTTCGGATATGGTGTACTCGCCGTAGGTTAGACCATGGGATTCTTGGTGATTGGATTCACCCGAGCCACCATAGCCTCCTCCTCCGCCGAAATTGTTCAGGGTTCGGTCCTTGCCTTTGCCGGGACCCTTTCCGTCGGAATTCGAATCACCGCCATCCCAACCGCCTAGCTTGCCGCTGCCGCCCTTGTTGTTGTCGGGGGCGTCGTCGCCGTCCGCATTTAGGTCGGTGGCGATGGTGATCTCACCATGGTTTCGGGTTTGCAGGGATAGAGCGGCATCACCCTTGAGGGTAACGACAACGGCAGGCCCGAGGTTGATGCGATCCAAAGTGAAGGTGCATATCCTGTATGGGTGGACTGAACCATCGGGAGCTACGTAGGAATTCTCGGAAATCGTTCCGCCGAGGAAGGCTCCGTCGGTATGGTTGATGGTGGCCAAGTCGGTGTCGATGGTTAGACCGCCTGAATTGAAGACCAGTTCCATATCTTGTGTGCGAATGATCTTTACCGTCCCGCCGCCGCCGTGGTGGGAACCTCCGCTGACACCACCGTTCGCGGTTACGTTGTCGTTGTCCGAGTTCTCGTGGTTGACGAGACTGCTTACTCCTTCGAGATAGATCCGACCGCCACCGCCGGCTGCCGTTCCACCTTCGGCCGTGACTCCGCTGATACCATTGGCTCCATTTGCCTGAATCGTTACGCCGGAGCTGATCACGACGTTCTCCCCCTTCAAGTATATGGCTCCGCCCGAGCCGCCGCCTCCATGCCATCTGGATTCATTCAACTTGTCGGGTCGCAGTCCACCTTCACCCCCGTTGGCGTGAATGTTTCCGCCAATAGTCAAAGTGCCACCGGATATGATCTTTATGGCTCCGCCACCGGAACCGCCCGAGCGGTCTTCACCTCCTCCGCCCCCTGAACCGGCGAAAAGGTGGGTCAGTTCCAAGTCCCCGTAGGCTTGGCCATAGGCCGTGTAAAGGCTGGACCTTCCACCGAGACCGCCATAGCCGCCACCACCCGGATTGTTGCTGTTCGGGCTCACGTTGCCTCTGCCCGCTCCATTACCGGAGAAAGTGAAGGCCGAGGTGAGGTGGGGTAGATTTCCCGCATCGGCGGTATTTAGATTTCCGTCTCGGCCACCGAAACTGCCACCGAGTCTGCCCGGGGTAATGACGTTGGTGTCTCCGTCCGGCGCATCGGTCCCGCTTAGGTCGAGAGCGGAAAGAATTGTGGCGTCACCCGAAATGTCGAGGTCGAGTGGGTTGCTTCCGGTCAGGTTGATGGTTACGCCATCCCCGATGTTGAGGGAAACGAAGGAAAATCTGGCCACGTCGTAACTTAAGGAGTTCCCGAAATCGTCGATGTAGGTAGTGCTCACGATATCACCGGAACCGGTCGCTCCGTGACTGGTGATCCAAGTCGGGGTAGGACCGTCAGTGTTGAAAGTAAGGACGCCGGTGGCAAAATCGATTTTCTTCTCCGCCACGAAGGTTGCGGTATCCGCCCACGAGCTGCCCAAGGAATTGGCGCCGTGGAGACGGTAGTGGTAGGTGTTGCCGGCGACGAGTCCGGATATTGCGGTTTCCAGTTTGATTTGCTCGCTGGCGAATTGGCCATTGGATAGGGCCATGTCCTTTGCGGTGAATA
>CAZXKR010000130.1:0-5159 GCA_964641305.1 uncultured Puniceicoccaceae bacterium
GTATGACACTGAATTAGCAAACCAGCGCATTCGACCACTCTGCCATCTCTCCTAATTACTGAAGCAAGGCGTATTCAACTAGGGGAAAGGAATTGGGGAAGCAATCCGATTTTAAAGCTAGCTGGCAAAAGGGTGATCTATGATTCCATTGCTAGAACGACAACTTCGGCGGGAAGCCAGTGCTTGGCGCCTTTGCGTGTGACGAATGAATCCGGCCTTGCCTGCAGGTTGACTTGAACCTCGTTCCAATGGACAGGTCCAATGGTCTCGGAACCATCCAAGAAATACCAGCCCGTATCATCATTCTTTGCGGACTCACCCCATTTCATGGCCAAATCGACAGCGGTTTCAAGTTCGGCTTCGTCTATACGGTTGTCACGGTTTTCATCGAAGGCGGAAATAGTCTCTAGGTTTTCGGAAAGCCATGAGCGGACAATGGTCGCGCCATCGCTTTGCTTGGACTTTGCTTTCGACGACGAATTACCTGTCGTTTTTTGCTGAGTAGCAACGGGTCCACGCAACTCGGCAAAATCCCTAGCTTTCTTTGGTTGATTCCCAGCATTCTTTTCTTTGGCCGAATCGAGAAGTTTTGCTGCCTCCGATGGGTTCTCCGTAAGCTTACCTAGAAATTCGGGCAATTCTATGCCTACGTTTTTGGTAAGCTCATGTAATGGTGGTAAAGCACCAACGAGTCCCGACACGAAATTGGCGGTGTCATTCTTGCCACCTTCGCCTTTGCCGGAGTCCCAGACGGTAACGGAATCGATCTTGAGGTTGGCGATGGCTTTGACCTGCTCTTCAACGAGTTGGGGAAGTTGTTCGGTAACGAGCAGAAGGGTTGCCTCATCAGCTCCACCTGCAGCTCCAACGATATCGGAAAATCCTTGCGCCTTGCTCTGCAGGGCGACGAGCGTACCTCTAGCCTCCGCATCCATTATAGAGAAATTACCGTCAGCCTCACCCTTCCGGAGGCGTCGCGTCTTCTCGGCGTCAGCTTCGGCAAGAGTCTCGATCTTGGCTTTTTCAATTTCGGCGGGCACTACGATGTCGGCATGTTGGGAAGCTCGCTCTCGCTCTGCTCGAGCCCTTTCGGCGGCTTGCTCGGAAGCATATGCCTCCTCTAAAGCCTGTGCCGTCTTTACCTTTTCGGCGGCAGTAGCGAGCCGTTCGGCCTCGGCTTCCTGCTCTCTTCGTTGAGCGTCGGACTGAGCAACCTTGATTTTTGCAAGATTCTCACCTTCCACGGCAGTGGCTTGGGCGCCGGAAACCTGTACTCGTTGCTCGCGCTCTGCGTTCGCCTTACCGATTTCACCATCACGCTCACGTTCGGCTACACTTACCTTGGCTTCGTTAACCGCTCGGGCAGCTGCCTCACGACCGAGAGCTTGGATGTAGCCCGACTCATCAGTAATGTCTTGAACATTAACGTTTATTAGACGAAGCCCGACTTTTGTCAGTTCTACCTCAACGCCGTTGGTGATCTTCTCGATAAGCAAATCTCTGTCGGCGTTAATAGACTCAATATCCATTGTGGCGATAACCACACGCATTTGCCCGAAGATGATGTCTCTCGCCAACTCTTGGATTTGAGCAAGGTTCTGGCCGAGAAGACGTTCGGCGGCGTTTTCCATCGTACCCTTTTCAGTGGAAATACCAACGGTGAAGGTAGACGGCGTATTGACGCGGATGTTTTGCTTGGAGAGTGCTCCCTCCAACTTGATCTCGATGGGTATGGGCGTTAAATCAAGCCATTCAGACGCCTGGATGAGAGGCATAATAAAAGTTGCACCACCATGGATACACTTGGAGGAACGCCCCCCTCCTGTTTTTCCATAGACAACTAGAATCTTATCGGAAGGACAGCGTTTGTAGCGACTGAAGAAAAAGACCAGCGTTCCGAGGATAACGAGGATGAATGAGATAATAACGGCTAATTCCATGAGGTTGTACCTTTCGTGTTAGGGTTCGTTAAAATGTGAGTGGGGTTTAGCCCGTAGATATGTCTTCGGACTCGCTTTCCAAACTTTCGACCAAAAAGGTTTGCTGGTCGATGAGAGCCTTGACGCGCACGGCAGTTCGGTTTCCAAGTTTTTTGTCGTGATCGGTGAGGGCTCGTACGGTGCGCATACGCCCCTGCACGAGAACCTCCACTTGCCCCATGCCCTTTCGCTTGGGAGGTATCGGCAAATAAACGTTTCCCACTTCGCCTATTGCATTGGAGTAGTCCAACGTACCCTCTTCCCGCAGGCTGAACATATAGCGCATCAGATATAACACCATACCGAGAAAAATCATGCCGACGACCGTCGCTGCGAAAGTGGCTGCTCCCAGACCGTAACCGTTGTACAGCATGGAAACCCCCGTCCATCCGAATCCCGTGAAGAAGGCTCCCACGGTACGGATGGAAAACAATCCCGTGTCTCCACCCTCCCCTGCGTCCATCCCATCGGCATCGAAATCCGAATCCGCCCCGATGAGGGTCAATACCATCTGGAGAGCAAGGACCACTCCCGACACAATCGCCACCACGTAGAAAATTTTCAGGGCGTGGGGATGGGCGGATTGGCCCTCGAGACTCTGCCACCAATCGCTGATCATAGTTGTTTAGGAGAAAGAATAAAAGAAGAGGTTCAAGGGTTTGTTCCCATGAAAAAAGGCATTGCGTCAAGGGAAATTCATCACGGTCATCACTTTGCACACAATTAGATTACCATGAAACAAGACATACGCCTATTATAAGAATTGAGAAAGATTGTAATCACATTAGCCGTGAGACCCATTTAGCTTCCATTTTGCCTCTTGGGACCTATCCAGACCAAACGAAACAAGGATCGCTCCAAGCACCGAAGCAACAAATACATAAGCTCCCCACTGCACCTCGGCAGTAGAGCCTCCGGGAAGTGTCTTCACCACTACCACCATAAGGGCCAATGCAAAGACCTCGGCCATGGAGAACTTGCCTGCGCGATGGGTCCATTTGAGCAAACCGGCAGCCCGACCGAGGTCGGATCCGCAACCGGCGGCAATCCAATAAAGAGCGAGTTTACCGACCGGAAAGAGCACCGAGAAGAGGACGAGGACGACACCGAGAAACTCATCGCCCGTAGAGAAAAGTTTTTCAATCACGCCAAGAATTGAATAGGTTGTAGGTTCCAAATCCTCGGGAGAGAAGAATTCAACCAACCAAGTCAGTTCGCCGGCACTCGGAACGATTGTAAGGGTCGGAGCCACAAGCCCGAATCCGAGAAGAATGGAACAAGCCAAGACACCCCAGCGTGATTGATTCACGTTTCCGAAAATTCCGCCCGCAGGCTATTTCATAAGGTTCACAAGATCCTGAAGGCTCGAGTCCACCGGTAAAACTCTCAAGACAACTCGGCGAATAGCGGAGTCGGAGGTCTTCTCGTATTTGAACTCATTGGTCCCTACACGCAAATCTTTGAACAAAATCTCGACGCGACCCGCTTCGTCGTCATCGGCAACATCGCCGTCCACCACCTCAACCGCAACATGCTGATCGCCAGTCGAACGTACGCGAGCGCCCTTGATGACCTCATCGGGCGAGAATTTCTTACCCAGCAAATCGGACCACTCGAGTTCCACTCCAAGGCCGGACCAGTCCGCAATCAAAGAATCATCCTTCACCTTGCTTTTAAAGACCTCGTTACCTTGCCAAAGAACACGGTAACGAATGTCTGGTCCGCCATCCCCGAGATCCCAGTTCTCACCTTCGAGATTCTTGGGATAAAGCTCAATCAAGGAAGCAAAGAGATAATAGGTCTTTCCGTTCACGAGCTTGGTACCCAAGGATTGGGCTGAGCCATCGACGGGTGGACCATCTCCCCCACCCTCTCCTTTTGCGGAGAAGAACCAATAAAGTCCCGCTGACGCCAATACAAGCAGCACGGGCACAAGAGCACCGACCCATGCGGGTTTTTTGGGGGCATCGAAATCAGACATACTGCTCATTCTATGGGATCATGGAACAGGCTTTGCGCCGAAAAAGGAAGCGAAAAGAGAAAAGTGATTGAAGCGTACTCCTTGAATTGAAGTCAGGAAAAGAAGTTCATTCATTAGGTTCCGATGCCTATCAAGCGGCCAAACGATTCTTCCCACGTAAAAGACTTTCGACTTGTTCGAAGATCAATCGCACCACTTTAACCGCGACCGAATTGCCGAATTGCTTGTAGTTTACGTTTCGATTGGGATGAAGCTTAAAGCCTTCGGGAAAGCTCATGACCCGTCTACATTCCTTGGGATGAAGACGACGAGGATGACCATCAACGAGATACATTCCGGTTTTGGCTCCGACGCCACCTCCAAAGGCAGACAGCGTGATGGCATGACCCTTGACGCTATAGATTCGCTCACCTTGACCTCCCTTTCCGATAGTGCCGACCCGCAGGGGTCGCAAGTCGCGTCCCACCGGAAGGTCTGTGGAAATAAACGTATCGGGTCGACGAACGAAAAGTTTCTCCAGACGGGGATCGCCTGAAGGGAGAAGGACGTCCTCGACGGCGACGTCCTCTTCCGTAGGTTCGGGAAAAGAAAACTCGGAAAGCCCAAGATCTTTTCGAAAACAGACGAAGTACAGCCGCTCTCGCTTTTGAGGAACGCCATAGCCTGAAGCGTTAAGGAGAGAGTGATGGCAGTGGTAACCGACTCGATCCAGCAACTGCAAGGTCGTCGTAAGAGTACGTCCGCCGTTGGGACCACGATAATTCTTCACGTTCTCGAGAAAAAGAACCTTGGGCTGATGTCGCTCGGCTATCCGCAGAATATGATAAAGGAGGGTGCCTCTAGCATCCTCGAAACCTAGTTGTTTCCCCGAGATACTGAAGGGTTGGCAAGGAAAACCTCCGCATACGATGTCGTGACCAGGGATGTCGGAAGGATCTATGCAAGTAATGTCGCCGAATGGCTTTTCTCCAAAATTAAGGGCATAGGTTTCTTGGGCATGAGGATCGATGTCCGAAGAAAAGACACATTCGTGACCGAGTGCTTCCAAAGCCCAGCGGAAACCGCCGATGCCACAGAACAAATCGATAAATTGCATCCCCCCCATTTTCCCAAAACTCTTCGGGAAAGAGGCGTAGTTAAAACCGTGCTATGAAGCAATCCCAAAGGGAGAAAACCACTACACGTCGCAGAGAGAAACA
>CAZXKR010000131.1:0-5145 GCA_964641305.1 uncultured Puniceicoccaceae bacterium
CAACAGCAACCGACTTTCCGAATTCCGATGCGTTTTCTCGTGTCATCTGGTCATAGGGGAGGGCATTTGCCGACTATGGCCAGTCGGCTAAAGGACATAACCTTCGGGTCCTACCACCAAGACAAATTCGCCTTTGCCGCTCTTCTCGGCAAAAGAAGTCTTCAGGTCTGAGATTTTCCCTACATAAAAAGTCTCATGAATTTTAGTGATTTCTCGGGCAATGCACAGGTTTCGGTCAGGTCCCAAAATATTTTCCATATCAGCCAAGGTTTTTACCACTCGATACTTGGATTCGTAGATGACAAGAGATCCGGGAAAATCTTTCCACTGCTGAAGAACCTTGCAACGGCCGGCACTTTTGCTGGGAAGGAAACCAAGGTAAAGGAACTTGTCGGTCGGCAACCCGGATACTGAAAGGGCTGTTATCGCAGCATTCGGACCGGGAACCGGAACGACGGGCAACTTGCGTCGTCGACATTCCCTCACCAACCGAAAGCCAGGATCTGAAATTGCTGGAAAACCTGCATCTGAAAGTAGACCAATTTTTTCACCACTCTCGATTCGATCCGCTAACTCGGTAGCTTTCCGACGTTCGTTTTCCTCCCTATAAGAGGTAGTCGGAGCCTTGACACCGATATGGGCGAGCAGCTTTGCAGTCACCCGGGTATCCTCACATGCGATCAAGTCGCATACCTCCAATGTTAGTTTAGCTCGAAGTGAAAGATCGGCAAGATTGCCAATTGGAGTGGCAATCAAATAAAGCAATCCGGCACCTGAATTTTCTTCCCCGGTATTCACAAGGGAGATCGCACGCTTGTCGACTTAGCGACTGAATCCGCCGCCTCTATCAAAGCCACCGGGAAGACTGTATTCCCAATTCGCAGGGCGACCTTGAGGCATCCTTGAGTCGTCGGGAGTGGCAGTAAAGCAACCTGAAGTGGACAGAATTACAATCGTAAGAAAAAATAAAGCAGTGAGTTTCTTTCCCATGTTCTAATAATTGCTGACAAGATAATATTACAAGGTTTTGCCTGTTTGCGGAACAATCTGAATCACATCACCAGGGCGGAGATGTGAAGGATTCCCGAACCTAGGAAGAATATATGCCAACGAATAACTATTGGCAGAACTTTGAACTTTTATTCGAGCCGTAGCTTCTTGGGCCTTATAGATTGTCCAAATCCCCCCCCGGGCAATGCCTTTTTCCGAACCGACAGGAAGCATAAGCATCCCCGAACTTTTATCAATGCGCGCTATGCTAGTGGCAAGGCCGTACTTACTGACCTCCTCGAGTGTAGATACCGAACCTACAGGTCCAGGAGGAGGGGGCGGGGCATTGACGTCTTCTCCAATTCCAGCAAACACATTATCCGTTTTGTTTGCATCACCGGCGACATTTGCACCTGTCTGTTGCTTCATCATGTAGTCGATTCCAGTCTGGTAGCCACGTTTTTCGGCAATCTGAATCTCACGGGTAAGCTCATTGACTTTATTGCCGTGCTGAGCCTTCAGTTCATCAATTTGGGCGAGTCGTTGTTGGTCTAGATCCTGCTTTTCCTTTTCCAATTGGGCAGTCAAATCCTTCAAGCCTTTCACTTCAGTTTCAAAAGCCTCTTTCTCTTGTTGGCGTTCTTCCTTCTCATTGGCGAGATCAGCTTGTGAACTCTGAAATTTCAGTTCGAAATCCCTAGAGGAAGCTTCCCACTTTTCTTTCTCTTCCTTCATGTTGTCATACAAGCGTTGAGATTCACGGAGTGCGCGATCACGGTCTGCTGTCATTTGCCGAGAACTGTAAAGTTCAGAAAGGGTATCTTTTCGGGCTTTGTAAAACTTCCCAAGCAAAGTGCGAAGTCTGTTGTGATGGGAGACGCCTGGAATGAAGTTTCCTTTCTCATCCGTTTGATTCTCCTTATATAGATCAATGTCAGCGAAATTATTTTTAAGATTGCCGATAGACTCAGGCTCAGCTTTCAAAATAGGGCTTTTCTTTGGATCGGCACCATCCCAAGACTTGGCCTCGCTATTCCAGATGAAGGAACCTTGCCCGAACTCTCTGGTCACTGCATCCAGTTTCGCGGTGTATTCCCTCTTTTTTAATACGGCATCCTCGGCGGCCTTGAGTTCATTGGCAGCCTCCGTCAAGGGATTGGGGTCGTTCACGCTGGACACCGGTTCGTTTGCGTCGAACACATCCATGAACGCCTGTTTCTTGTCTTTGACGTTCTTCCACTGCGTTTCCTTGCTGGACTGTAATACCTCGTAACCATTTTCAACCTGTTCCTCAAGGAACGCTTCGTCTTGAGCGATATAGCTTTCGTGCTCAAGCCATAGGAAAAGGGCGAGACCCACGAGTCCGAATAAACTAAAGAGACGTAATAGAACTGCGACAGCATTCATAGGCAAATTGGGCTTGTTGTTTATAACCTAGAGTTTCAACTGGGCTAATTGCAAACCCATTCTATTTCTAAATCCTATGACCGCATGAAAATATGAGTCGATAATTTGAAATTAAACTCGTTGATTCAGGTAATGCGCCGGACGGGAAAATCAAAGTAATCTTGGATTTGCTTATGCATAAACACGAACTTGATAAACTTGGGCTCGAGGATGTCCGTGGGTGGATGAAATTTCTATTTCAATTGCCTTCGCATCGATGGGTTCGAACTCGTGAGAACGGAATCCAAGAAAGTTATCCTCAACCGAAAGCAGTTCACGCCAGTGACCATTCTCTCCTGAGCTGTAGATCTTGTAAGAACGAGGAATGGTTGGGATAGCCAACTGCGGCAAAACCGAAGGGTGGGGAGGGAACGCATACTCCAAGCAGGCATCGAAAACGAGATCGATTCTGGAAATTGTTTGCGGTTTCTCCCAGTGCAACTCAAGAAATTCGGGAAACTTAAAGTCGGTAGGTTCCGAAATCCAAATATGTGGGATTTTGGCCGGCCTAGAATATCCATCGATAATGTTTTCAGCGCCATAGATGGTTTGCTTAGGAGAGAGGCGAAAGCAGTAACCTGAAGCTGGCCCTGGTCGAGCGGGAAGAATAGGGGAATAACTAGAATAAGGATTCCTCAAAGTGGGCTTGTCGTCAGGAATCGGTGAATGCCGGAGAACTCCAACTGGGGCGTTTTCCTGAAGGAAGGGGATCACATTTAGGTTTCCCTCTATTTCCAGAAAATGCCAACCTGCTGATTTTATTTTGGCTTGCAACGGCAGTTCCACCCAGCGCCCGGAGCTTTTCGATAAATCGACAGAGGCAGTATCCAAGCAATCGCCGGGAATGGTTGAGCCATTGCTCGCTCCCTCTAGCAAACGAACCTTCAGCCTGCAATCCTCTCGAGCTCCAAGATAGAGATCAATCCCTTCGATCAAGCTGGTAATCACAGGAAATTGAAGCAATCTATTATCAGGAGAAGCAGTTGCAGGCAGCAAGGGGTGCTCGAGAGAGCAACAGGGCAGGGTAGTCGAGGCAGCAACTGTTGCCACTCTGCCAAGATCGTCAATGTCTTCTACCGGATCCGGACCGCATGAATGATTTGAACGTGCCAAATCCCGCCGTATCCCATCAACATAGTTTGGTTTGGCCAAGGTTCTTGGCTGACGACGATCCAAAACTGCCCTGGCGGCAACCAAACCAACCGCTTCTCCAAGTTGAGCTGACGCAGGGGGATGACGCAGGCATGCCGAAACCCGGTGCGACACAGATGCGTGCTCACCGGCGACCATAAGGTTGCGAATCTTTTGGGAATAAAGGCAAGAAAGAGGTATCCCATATTGCCCCGGAAGAGCTATTCGACCAAGAGGAGATGAAAGCAGAGCCGCAGGTCCATCAAGAGGAGCACGCGCCATAGCAATATGATCTCCTTTGGGGAGACCGGCTTCCAATTCCTCCGGAGTCAGTGAATCTTCCCCTTTTATCCGAAAGCCATCTGAGCGCAAAACGGTCGATGAATACCATGACAACAAAAGTTTTTCGGCAAGATGAACGAATGGAGAACGATTCTTGATGTAATCCCACGCGGCATAGGCAATTTCGGAAGCTTCGAGAGCGGATTCCCCTTGGTACCTCGCCGCCCACTCCGCAAGATGTAGTCCTTGCGGGGCAAAAAGGAAAGACTCGGAAAAGGCCACTCTGGCCGCCGACTCGTTGTCCTCCCAACGCAACCTAAGCCAAGAAGGGACTACAAAAGGCGTTGGCTTTTCTGCAGGTCGTATCTCCATGGTGATCGTAAATCGACTTTCTGGTGCCGTTGCTCCGGAGCCAAACAAAGGGGAAAGCTTTTTATATTCTTCACGCTCGACACCATGTTCGCCTGGTGCTCCCGCAAGAACGGCAAGGGAACCGTTGCCTGTGCAGTCAAGGTAAACCGGTGCCATGAAACGCCGACGAGAACGACCTAATACATCTATTCCCGTAACAGAAAGAATTTTATCCTTCCGCTCGTTTAACTCAGCTTCGATTACGGGAAGATCATTGAAATAGAGCAATCGTTCTTGTGAACGAACGAAATCGTTCAATACCCGATCGCGACCTTCGTAAGTTCCATCGAAATTAGAAGCCAAGTTAGTGAGCAAAATTTCATCCAACAATCCGGTTTCCCGGAAATAGGCGAAGTTTGGAACCGAACCATCCTCCAGAGGAAAGCGAACTTGACGCCCAATTCGTCCGCCAAGGCTCGAGCGAGCCTCAACCAACGAAACAAGGGCACCCGCTCGCGCTGCAGTAACGGCTGCACAGATTCCGGCCAAACCTGCCCCCACTACAACCACGTCGCATCTTTGTGAATGATATTTCATCTTAAGAAAACAATCCCAAGAGCAAATGGTAATTATCTTTGGGGGAAAGAAAAAAAGGTAACTAAACTTCTCACCAGTCCAATTACGCATTTATCAATCAATGGCGATTCCACCAAAGCTCCACTCATTCGACAACCCATCGTCAAGAGGGAGAGCGATTAACCTCAGTTTATAGTGACAATTAAGCTTTATTTATAGTTTGACCGAGAGGGAAATGGTATTGTAAGAAATAAGTCCGTTCCATATAAAAGTCGTTTTTAGATGTCCAATCATTTGCCTGTTGACTAGTCTTTAATTGACCTAACGTTTAATGATCCTGCCAAAACGCCGCTTTGCTTCGCCCGATGC
>CAZXKR010000132.1:0-5134 GCA_964641305.1 uncultured Puniceicoccaceae bacterium
AGTTTGGAAAGATCATCTCCAAAGGCATCTGCAGCAAATTGCATCTGACGGGCGTGAAGCCAGTTTTCATTGCCGCGGACAGTATTGATTTCGCCATTGTGGCAAAGGTAACGGAAAGGTTGGGCTCGCAACCAATTGGGGAAAGTATTCGTAGAAAATCGAGAGTGAGTGAGGGCAAGTGCCGACTCCATGTCGGGATGACTCAAATCTGGAAAGTACTGGTCCAATTGCTCCGTCGTAAGCATACCCTTGTAGGTCATAGTGCGAGCAGACAGAGACGCTATGTGAAATGTTTCGGAACGCTCGTCCTGAGAGTAGCGTAGACGATGACTGGCGATTCGTCGCAAAATGTAAAGTTTGCGCTCAAAGGGAAGGCCACGCTCAACATTCTTCCCTCGCTTCACAAAAAATTGACTCATGTAGGGTTCGCAAGCAGAGGATGCCTTCCCTAGAATATCACTATTCACAGGTACTTCGCGCCATCCCAGCATCTCCATGCCTAAGTCACTCGAGATTTGCTCGACGGAGTCCACTTGCGAGCGACGAAAAGATTCATTTTTTGACAAATAAGCAAAACCCACCCCGTAGTCACCTTCATCGGGAATATCAAATTCGCTGTCCTTGGGACAAGTACTTAAGAAGAACTTGTGAGGAAGTTGAAGAAATATGCCAGCTCCGTCCCCAGTAATCGGATCACAACCACAACCACCACGATGGTCGAGATTTCGGCAAATTTCGAGGGCCCCGCGAACAATATCATGGGAACGACGCCCCTTCATATCCACGATGAGACCGATACCACAATTTTCCCGTTCGTACTTTGGATCGTAAAGCCCTTGAGCTGCTGGAGAATTGAAATTTTTAGTTTTGGAAATCATTCAAAATAGAAGAGGAAGAGGAAAATGGGAGTAATTGTTTGAGAAGAAAGCTGTTGGTTTAATGGCTTGCTTCCCGTTAAACAAATGGCCCACAAGATAGTGGGCTTAGGCCTCATTTGGTCAAGGTAATTTCAAGCCTATGAAACCTCTGAAGGCACTGCCAATGGAAAAGCTCAAGCTTGCTTGATAAAAACTAAGCTCGTGAGGAAGCCTTTGGAAAAACTAATGCTGCGGGATTCACACAATCCGAGTGTCCTTAATTTTTTGTGAGGTGAAATTACGCTGCGAGCCTCGATACCGCATGTTAATCTAAAAAAAACATAAAGTATTCGGAGGCAAAGAAATTGAGGAATGGAGCGAAGGGTATTCGGGGCAGGTTCAACAAAGTCCGCTATCAGCCATTTGCCGCCAGGACGCAAAGTTGAACTTAATTTCTCTAACAAGGCGTATAAAGTTTCCTCGGTAAAACAATCTAAAAAGAAATGCGTGACTACAGCGTCAAACATTTCGAAAGAGAACGGGAAATTGGTCGCATCTTCTTTATAAAAGTGAACATCTCCTTGAAACGTACTGGAAACTCTGGTCTTGGCCAAAGCCAACATGTTGGGACTGTTGTCAAACACGGTCACACTACAATTCGGGTTTACTTTTGTGAGCTTTTCCAAAAAACGACCATCGCCTTCTCCGAGTAAGAGAATCTTTTCGGATCGGGAAATAGAGTCCAGGCAAGCAAATCTAGTTTTCTCTAGAGCCTCCCTGAACACTAATTTTTCAAGGAGGTTGTATACTCGTGCAAAGCGGCAAAATGAAACCGAACTTGCCATATTATTTATAGAAGCACGCACCCCGCCGAAAGGAGTAACCCGAAGTCGGCAAGTAATCTTTTGTTTTCCGATCCGTTTATCAAGATATCGATCAAAGGAAGGGAGAGTGCTGCCAAGCCGATGGCGAGAAAGAACAGAGATAGATTCTCAGTGAGAAAGAAGGTTAAAAGCATACAGCAGAAACCCATTAATATAGATATTAAACGAACAGGGCCTAATAAAAGATTACATCTTAAAATCAGAGAGCTTTGACCTTGGTTTATGTCCACGGTTCGGTCCCAGCTTGCTATATAACAGCAATTAGCAAAACATAGGGACGCGAATAAGAGGAATGCAGCCCATAGCCATATCGTAAAAGTAGGCAACCCAAGTTCGATGAAAAGAAACACACCGCTAGCAAAAAGTAACGCTGTGCGTAACTCCTTTGGGATTAGGAATTTATCGAATTCATCAAATGCATTAATGACAGAGTTAAAGACACATAAAATTGCTAAGAAAAAGCACTTGTACAGCTTTATGAAAGGTAGAGCGTAAAAAGCAAAACAAACAGCGAGAAATAAGACAAAAATCCATACAAACAATAGAATTTCACGATAGCGAAATGCGAAGGAATGTCGTAACGAGCAAACGCGACTGGTAATTTCGAAACCGTCCAATACGCGGTCGGCCACATATCCCAGCCAGACTGCTACCCCTAACAGTATACGATGACAATGCTCTAGTTCTATGTCGAACACTTTAGCTACTAGAGACTGCCAGAAGATAGCGATCAAAACAGTGTCAACAGCTAATGCATTAAACCAAAGCCACCAATTAAGCTTTAGGACCCTAGCGACATTAGAAACATATTGTGTGCTGAAAAAACTTATTCTTATATTTGCCATTTCTCAAAAAATGCTATTAGGTAAGGACTTCCGAAAGTAATTAGAAATACTATTATAGCTATGGAAATTAATGCTTACCTAAAACCCCAGTGTGGGTGGAGTATGGGAGTCCGAGCCATTATGGGCAAGTACGACCTAGAGTACAACGATCTCGACATCGTGAACAACCCGGACATTTATGCCAAAATGGTTGAGAAGTCTGGACAACCACTATCCCCGTGCGTTGAAGTAGATGGGATTATGCTTGCCGATGTCAGCGGAGAAGAAGTTGAGAATTACTTGCTAGGCAACAACCTTGTCAGTCCGAATGACGACGACCCCGAAGCACCAACGAACGCACCTTGTTCGGACGAGGAGCATGCCGCCAGGGCATTAGAGAATAGCGAAGGTAAACCTGTCAGGTTTTTTTAGTGTACGCTGTTCAACTGTTCATATAAGCGAAGACTTAAAATGGGGACAACCTATTGATTCTCCGCCAATGCCAACCCAGCTAGTTTCATTATTCTAACATGACATATATAGTTACCGAAAAATGCGTGGATTGCGTCTTCACTAGTTGCGTATCCGTTTGTCCCGTTGATGCTTTTCACGAATTACCCGACCGTCTCTACATCAACCCCGAGACCTGTATTGATTGCAATGCATGCATGGATGAATGTCCAGTGGAAGCCATTTTCCCTGACATGGACGTTCCGGAAGAACTACAGGAATGGATAGAGTTAAACGAACAAGCAGACCAACATCCTCAGATAATCGGTCAAAAAGATCCACTTAAGGGACCTAAGTGTTCTGACCCGAACGCGGATCAATAATATAAATCCTGTTTACTAGTGTGGTTGCGTGCGACTCAAGAACCAGTTTGCAAACAACCTTATAATATTTTCTAGTAAACTCGCCACAAGAGGTGCCGAGGATGAGCAATGATTATTAATGGCAAACCCTTAGTCGGGAAATGCCTATAAATATCTTTGATTCAAAGTCTTAGCCACCCAAATAAGTGAGGGCTCTCGGTATTGGAAGAGTATAAAAGGCCGCACGATCAAGACCGATTTCATCGATCTTTTTCGCTACTGAGTCTCGCACATTGTCAACATTGGCAGGTCCGAGAGAAGTATAAACCAAAGCCCATTCTTCGTTTTGAGCTTGGTCAGCGTCTCCTGCTTCGGCATCAATCATTACGCCAAAGTTTGTGCTTACGCCAGGGGCTCCTGCGTCAAGGATAGCGTCATAGACATCTGAGTAATTATCCCGTGGAACGATGCAGTAAAGGCCGACTAAGTCTTTTAGCGGATTAGTCTTGAATGCCTTACTTTTGGAAGCTTCAGCAGATGTTGCACGCCAATCTTTGCCACCCTTGATTTCATCTATGGCCGCAATGACTTGCTCCATATTGGCTCCATGGGCAGCTGCGGATGCGACACTCGAAACATTTACTATGCCTGAACTTACAGGTATGGAGTACATAAAACCGCGACCTGGTTCTGATATGTGACCGGCACGCGCCATATCAGCAAAAATCTCGTCAGCTTCATTCTTATCTACTACACACCAAACGAATTCCTTTTCAGGCCCTTTTGTGATTCGCAGAAGAGGAATTTTATCGCGTACGCCACCACCTTCTCCGAAAGTCACGGTAGGTCCCGGAGCACCATTTTGGAGAGCTGCTTTTGCTATGTCGTCGGCAATACCTATCTCACAAATGCAACAAATGGCCTCTAGGTCTGCGGTGTAAGTGCCTGAAGAACCGTTAGCATTATCTTCAGATACAGAAGGGGCTGGAAACTTTTCAGTGTGGCGAGCGTCGTTGCAGTCGATGACAAAAACTGCCCCTGCTCCTACGCGATTAAGGTTTCCGGCCTGTACCGCTGCATCTGTAACCGCATCAACCTTTTCGTTGGGAACAAGCGTTTGCATAAGGTGTTGCTCTGGTGCAGGGGGCGGGAACATCCGTTGGAGAAAACCACCCTCGTTTAATACCGAACCGCGGGCGGTTACCTCGAAGATACCTGATGCACCTGCCTTGCCGATGGCTTCAGAGACAGTTACGACGGACTCTTTGGGAAGGATAAGAGAGAGAAGGGAGAAATTTTCGCTTTGGGTGTAGTTACTCATCTTAAACGGCCTCCGTTACGGTTAGTGTTTCATCTTCATCCGTCTTAGGTTTTCTTCCAACAATAAGACCAACAGTGAGAACTGTAATAATTGGTCCGATGGAGGCGAGGGCAAGTACCCCAAACCCATCTATGGCACCAGTCTTGGATCCGATGCCCAAGCCCATGGCAAGAACAAGTGGAACTGTAATTGGGCCAGTGGTTACGCCTGCACTATCCCAACCGAAGTTCACAAAATCTTCGCTCGAGAGGAAAGTGATTAACATTAGTATTGTGTAAGGTGGAATAAGCAAGTACCAGAGATCGAGATTAAAGGCGATCTTAGCCACACCCGTGGAGATGCCGATGGCCACTCCAGTTGCGACGGTCTGCATGAGGAGGCTTTTCTTAAAAGCCCCGACTGTGATTTTTTCAACGGTGGCACCAAGCGCGTTGAG
>CAZXKR010000133.1:0-5098 GCA_964641305.1 uncultured Puniceicoccaceae bacterium
TTGAGCCTTGGCTGTCAGCACGCTCAAGTTTCCATTTTGGAGGAGGAAATAAACAAGAGAAACCCGAGTTTCGACAAACCTCTCTTAGTATACGAACAGCAAAAACACCCATCCGAGCGAGAGATGCTCGAACAAGCCATCCGCGAAACGTTCGAAGGTCTCCGCAAAGCTAATGAGTGTGAACGGAAACCTGCCCCTCTTTCCAAGCTTACCCTAGGCATGGAGTGCGGAGCATCCGACGGATTCTCGGGTATTTCCGCCAACCCCGCCCTCGGCCGCGTCGCCGACCTGACCGTCGCTCTGGGTGGCCGCGTAATCCTTTCCGAATTTCCTGAGCTTTGCGGAGTGGAACAGGAGTTGGTAAACCGTTGCGCGGAACCGGCCATAGGTCGGCGCTTCATCGAAATCATGAGAAACTACGAAGACCGGGCAAAGGAAGCCGGATCCGGTTTTCACATGAACCCCTCCCCGGGCAACGTAAAAGACGGCTTGATCACCGACGCCATAAAGTCGGCAGGCGCCGCTCGAAAAGGCGGCACTTCCCCGGTGGTCGATGTCATCGACTACCCGGGTTGGGTTTCCAAGCCCGGACTCTCCCTTCTCTGTACAGCCGGCAACGACGTGGAGTCGACTACCGCGATGGCAGGAGCAGGAGCCAACCTCATGCTCTTCTCCACGGGGCTCGGCACGCCCACGGGAAACCCCGTAGCCCCGGTCGTCAAAGTTTCCACCAACAGCAAGCTCGCGGAATCCTTCTCCGAATACATCGACTTCGACACAGGTCCGATTATCCGAGGGGAACGCACCGTCGAGGATATGGGGGATGAACTGTTCGAATCCGTCATCGCCTATGCAAGCGGAGAAAAAATGACCAAGGCCGTGCGGCAGGGACGAGACGACTTTCTGCCTTGGAAGCGAGGAATGTCTCTATAGTTTTCGAAACCATGAGCTCAATATCTCTCAAAGACAAAGTGGCCGTAGTGACAGGAGGCGGCAAAGGAATCGGACAAGCCATAGCCAAAAGGTTTGCCTCGAGCGGGGCCGCCGTCGCGGTCTGGGAACTGGATGAAAAAGCAGGCAACGAAACCGTCGCCGCCATTCGCGATGACGGCGGGACTGCCCAAGCGTTTTCCTGCGACGTTTCAGACCCGGAGAGCGTGCAGGACGCCTCCAAGGAGACGATCGAACAACTCGGGCAAGTCTCCATACTTGTCAACAACGCCGGCATCGCCCACATAGGAACGGCGGAAACCACGAGTGAGGAAGACTTCGACCGCATTCTCAAAATAAACGCCAAGGGCGTATACAACTGCCTACATCACGTTCTCCCCGGCATGGTCGAGGCAAAGTCAGGCGTCGTGCTCAATCTCGCGTCCATTGCCTCGCGTCTCGGAATTTCCGAACGGTTCGCCTACTCGGCCAGCAAGGGAGCCGTTCTGGCGATGACCCTGAGCGTGGCCAAGGATTACGTCGACAAGGGGATCCGCTGCAATTGCTTGTGCCCAGGGCGGGTACAGACGCCATTTGTCGACGGGTACCTGAAAGAGTATTATCCCGACGAGGAGAAACGCGCCGAGATGTTCCGGAAACTTTCCGAGTATCAGCCCATGGGGCGCATGGGACAACCTGAGGAAATTGCCGCGCTCGCCACTTTTCTATGCTCCGACGAAGCTGCATTCATCACTGGTTCCGCCTACGACGTCGATGGTGGCACGATGCTGCTTCGCTAGACAATTTTCGCCAATAGCAACCCTTCAACAAAAACTACAAGCAAAGCATGAAATTAATTCGAAAAGGGGAACCGGGAGAAGAATCACCCGGGCTCATCCTGCCCGACGGTCGCGAGGTCGACGTCTCCGCATTCGACGAAGACTACGACGAAATATTCCTGGAGACCGACGGTCTCGAACGCCTAGCGGAATGGGCCCGCGAACACGCCGATTCATCTCCCCCGTTTCCCGAAGGCGAGCGCTATGGCCCACCCATCGGTCGCCCGAGCAAGATTGTCTGCATAGGCTTGAATTTCGCCGACCATGCCGCCGAATCAGGCATGGAACTCCCCGCCGAACCAGTCATCTTCTTCAAGGCCTCCTCCGCGTTTTGCGGTCCGAACGACGACTTGATAATCCCTCGCGGGGGAGACAAGACCGACTGGGAAGTCGAACTCGCCTTCGTTATCGGCAAGCGGGCAAGCTACGTCGACGAAGCCCAAGCACTCGACTACCTCGCCGGCTACGCCCTCCACAACGACTACAGTGAACGCGGCTTCCAACTGGATCGCTGCGGCCAATGGGTGAAGGGGAAAAGCTGCGATTCCTTTGCTCCCTTGGGGCCCTTCCTCGCCACGCCCGACGAACTCGCCGACGTAAATGACCTCCGAATGTGGCTCACGGTAAACGGGGAGAACAGACAAGAAAGCAACACCTCGAATCTTCACTTCAAGATTCCCTTTCTCATAAGTTATCTCAGCCAATTCATGACTCTCCTTCCGGGAGACGTGATCTCGACGGGGACCCCTCCGGGAGTGGGTCTCGGCTTGGATCCTCCACAATACCTGAAACCCGGCGACGTCGTGGAACTGGGCATAGAAGGTCTCGGCACGTCTAGCCAAACTGCAGTCGCAGCTCAATGAATCTGGAACTACAAGGCAAGGTGGTGCTCGTCACGGGCGGGGCAAAAGGCATCGGCGAAGCGATTGTTCGTTCCTTTGCGGACGAAGGCGCGGTCGTCTCCATCGTCGACCGCAACCCCGACGTCGCCGAAAAGCTTATTCAAGACATTGAATCCTCGGGAGGGAAAGCCTTCTGCATTCCGACCGAGCTCACGGACGAGGAGGCATGCCGCAACGCCATCGATCAAACCATCGACAAAGGGGGAGGTCTCGACGTGCTCGTGCACAATGCGGGAGTGAACGACGGTGTGGGTATCGACTCCTCGCCAAGCGATTTTCTGAGCTCCATTCAAAAGAGCCTTTTTCACGTCTTCGCCCTCACCCACTTCGCCCTGGACAAGCTTGTCGAATCGAAGGGAAACGTAATTAACATCGGCTCCAAGGTAGCCGTCACGGGACAAGGAGGGACATCCGGTTACGCCGCTTGCAAGGGCGCCATGAACGCCCTTACTCGCGAATGGGCCCTCGATCTCGCCGAACGTGGCGTACGCGTCAACTCCGTCATTCCGGCCGAGGTCATGACCCCCATGTACAGGCGCTGGCTGAACTCTCTCGACAACCCCGAAAAAACCTTGGCCTCCATCGAGGAAAACATCCCGCTAGGCAAACGGATGACCACGGACGCGGAAATCGCGGATGCGGTAGTCTTTCTGGCATCCGCTCGATCGTCTCATACCACGGGTCAAATATTCTACCCCGATGGCGGTTACGTTCACTTCGACCGCGCCTACGGAAAAATAAAACTCGACTGAAACCATTCGTGAAATCCGACGTCTGCATTATCGGCGGTGGGATCGTTGGCTTGGCCACGGCTTACCGCCTTTCCGAAAGCCACCCGAACAAACGAATCGTCGTTCTGGAAAAGGAGGCCCGCGTGGCCGAGCACCAGACGGGTCACAACTCTGGAGTCCTGCATTCCGGCATTTACTACAAACCGGGTTCCCTCAAGGCGATCAATTGCCGTGCAGGAAAAGTCGCCATGGAATCCTTTTGCGAAAAGGAAAACATCGACCACGATATCTGCGGAAAGGTAATCGTGGCCCTCGACGACGAGGAAGTTCCGCGCATGCAAAAAATCTACGAACGTGGGCAAGCCAACGGAATTAACTGTGAGCTCATCTCGAAAGAACGACTCGCGGAGCTCGAACCACACGCCGCCGGCGTCGCAGCCATCCACGTACCCGAGTGCGGAATCGTGAACTATCGACAGGTCTGCGAACGGCTCGCGGAACGCGTCGATGAAAAGGAGGGCAACCAAGTCATAAACGACGCCAAGGTGACACGAATCAGCAAGACTGCGGACGGTCAGATCGTACACTCGTCCCAAGGAGAGGTCGAAACCGCATTCATCGTCAATTGCACGGGCCTTCACTCCGACCGGGTGACCTCCCTGGGGGGAGAAACCCCACCCGCCAAAATCATTCCCTTCAAGGGAGAATACTACGAGTTAAAGGAGGAAGCCAGTCACCTCTGCCGCAACCTCATCTACCCGGTGCCCGACCCTCAGTTTCCTTTTCTCGGCGTCCACTTCACCCGGATGATCGACAACTCAGTCGAATGCGGTCCCAACGCCGTTCTAGCCTTTGGTCGCGAAGCCTACGGAAAGCTCGACCTCAACCTGCGGGACCTCCTCGAATCCCTGTTCTACCGTGGTTTCCAAAAAATGGCATGGAAACACTGGAAAATGGGCCTCGGCGAAATGTGGCGCTCCTACAACAAGGCGGCCTTCGTCAAGGCGCTACGTCGACTCATTCCCGAGATCAACGCCAATCATCTGAAATCCGTTCCTGCAGGGATTCGGGCGCAAGCGGTGACCCCCGACGGCGGACTCGTCGACGACTTTCTGATTCAGGAAACGGATCGAATCGTGAACGTATGCAACGCCCCGTCTCCCGCCGCCACCGCATCCCTCAACATCGGCAAGCACATCGTCGAAAAACTCGAGGAGAGATTCTAGCTCAGTCGGAGCGGATGCAGAAAAAGCGACCCGGATCAGGGCGAAAGCTTTAGAGAATAACCCGTCTTGGCGGGGTCCCGCCGGAATATGGGACCCACCTCGACCTCGACCTTGTCCCCCACCCCACGCACCCTTGCGCACGCGGGACTTCCTGCGATTCCGCTCGAGGGATGATACGCTCGAGCACTGGCAAGCTTTGGCTTTTTCCCGTTAAGGAGTGGGTAACCAAAAGTAACCTTCACCTTGGGAATGCCTGACCTGGGAATCTTGGTGGTCGCATACACCTCGACAAAAGCCGAATGGTTTCCCCAAAAGGAAAAGGTCGCGCCCTCGAAAAGAAGTCCTCCAACGTCGAAAGTCTTTTCCGTGTCCTTGGAGCTTACCGTACAATCGAACCAAGTGGATTCCCCTTTCGCAGCCCCCTTCTTTATGGAGAATACGTAAGTGCCCTTGCCCCACTTGAAAGGCCG
>CAZXKR010000134.1:0-5065 GCA_964641305.1 uncultured Puniceicoccaceae bacterium
CAGAAGTTCCGACCAAACGAATCCCGAGTTCCGACAACGCCCGCAGAAAAAGAGACAGATTTCGCACACGGGCAATAGGCAACGATTCGGCAGCCCCAGCAGCTACATGACGAACGACTTCAGTAATCCCGACGGAACGACTGGAAGGAATCGCTATGAGATCGACCCCCGCGCATTCGGCGGAACGTAAACAAGCACCAAGATTGCGAGGATCCTGAACCTGATCCAGAATCAAAAGGAAAGCATCATCTCCCAACTTCTCCACCAACTCCAACGCGTCATCCTCGTCCAGAGTTGAAATCCCAGTATGCAGGTCGGCATGAGTTCGGCGAGCAACACGCTTACCACCTCCACGCTTTCTGCTCACTTCAAGTTACCTTTCTGCAACAATGCAGAATTTTAGTTATGGAAGTCAGCACCTTGAATAGTCGCCTTAACATACCCCGCCCTGATGCAAAAGTCACCAAAGCGTTCGCCCGACTCGCGCTCGTCAGAATAGCGTCTCAAAACGACGGTAAGCTCAGCGACAATTTCATCATTGGTCAAAGCCAGCTTGTAAAGTTTGTTGAGTCGACCACCGTCAAAACCTGCGCCAAGATAAACATTGTATTTGCCGGGCGACTTGCCGACGAGACCGATTTCCCCAAGATAAGGTCGACCGCACCCATTTGGACAACCTGTAGAACGTATGGCGATGGATTCCTCACGAATGCCCAAGTCATCAATGACCTTTTCCAGTTCGTCGACAAGGTTTGGGAGGTAACGCTCGCTCTCGGCCAATGCGAGACCACAAGTGGGGAGAGCAGTGCATGCAATGGAGTTGAGCCTAAGACCCGACAGTTTGGCCGAGTCGGACAATCCATGATCAGCAAGAATCTTTTCCACTTCGGCCTTATTTGCATCATCCACCCGTGCCACGATTAGGTTTTGGTTGGGAGACAATCGGAAATCACCACTGTGGATCTTCGCAATCTCACGGATTGCGGATTTTGCCCTCACTCCATCGAAATCTCGAAGACGCCCACCCTCGACGAAGAGGCAGCAATGCCATTTCCCTTCATGGTCTTGGGTCCACCCGTATCGATCGGTCGTGGCATCAAAAGAGACTTCCCGTGAAGGCTCGAGCACCCGACCCAGACGATTGTTCAATTCTTCCCGAAACCATTCGATCCCTCTGTCTTCAATGGTATACTTGAGTCGAGCGTGTCGACGATCGGAACGATCACCATAGTCGCGCTGAATTTTAACGATTTCCTCGGCCAATTGAATAACTTGATCGGGAGTGCAAAAGCCAATGACGTCGGCAATTCGAGGGTATGTGGCATCCTTGCCGTGAGTCATTCCGAGACCACCGCCGACAAGAATGTTGTAGCCTATAATCTCTCCTTCCTCGACAATGGCAACAAAGCCCAGGTCATTTGAAAAAACGTCCACGTCATTACGGGGAGGAACAGCGACCGCAATTTTGAATTTCCGGGGAAGATAGGTCTTGCCGTAGATGGGCTCAACTTCCTCACCTTGGTCGATAACCTTGCGTTCACCATCAAGCCAGATTTCGGCATAAGAACTCGTCTGAGGTGAAAGATGTTCGCTAATGGCCTTGGAGATTTTCAAGGTTTCGGCATGTGCTTTGGATTCGAAAGGAGTGGGCGTGCACATCACGTTGCGGTTTACGTCGCCACAAGCGGCAAGGGTATCCAGAAGGGTATCGTTTATCTCCTTAATTGTCTGCTTTAGGTTACTCTTTAGAACTCCGTGCAACTGGAATGCTTGTCGAGTAGTGAGCTTCAGAGTTCCATCGGCAAATTGATCTGAGAGTCGATCGACGTCGAGCCACTGAGATGGCGTGCAAACACCTCCGGGCACTCGGATACGAATCATGAAGGAGAAGGCTTTTCCCAGCTTTTGCTTTATCCTCTCGGAACGGATATCTCGGTCGTCCTGCAAGTAGGTGCCGTGAAACTTCGTGAGTTGGGAATCATCGGCGGAAATTGAACCGGTTGAATCATCGGCTAGACCTTCGAGAATGGTGCCTCGGAGAAAATCGCTGTTTTCCTTGATACTTTCATTTTTTGAAAGCTTCTTGGGTACTTCGGAGTCGGAAATCATGGGTGTTTATTTAGGAAAAAAGGGAAAATATGCAATGATTGGAGGAACAAGGCAAGAACGAGCGACTTTGGATGTATTTTTTCGAAACTCCAAATGGGTCGACAATATCCGCTAGTGAACAGGGTAAAGTTGAAATCAAGTTAATCGAAGAGACGGCTGAAAAGTAAGTGCTGCAGAATCTTCCGTAACACACTCCCGATCGATATGCCCGGCAAAGGCAATCATCGCGGCATTGTCACCGGTGTGACAGGGATCAGGTGCTAGAAATCGTATACCTTGATCAGAGGCTAATTCAGCCAAACGACAATGAAGCGTCTTGTTGTTGGCAACCCCCCCGGAAAGACCGAGACTGGAAAATTCACTCGATTCCAAAGCGTGCTTGGTTTTTGTCACCAATTGGTCAACCGCCGCACTTTGGTAGGACGCGCAAAGGTCAGCATAACGTGCCTTAATTTGATCGTCGGTGAGCTTTTCAAGAGTATACAACAGGCTGGTCTTGAGACCGGAAAAACTAAAACGCATCTCGCTACGATCTGAAAAAGATCGTGGAAAATTAAAAGCTCGAGGGTCTCCACCTATTGCATGCTGCTCGAGAATGGGACCTCCAGGATAAGGAACACCCAAAAGTTTTCCTCCTTTGTCGAGTGCCTCGCCTGCCGCATCGTCAACGGTTTCAGCTAGAATCTCAATGGACTGGCCTTCATCGATACGAAAGAGAATGGTATTGCCGCCGGAGACGAGTAAACCGAGGTGCGGAAGATGAGCGGAAAAAAATCCCTCTTCCTGAAAAAGCGGAAGGAAGGGTGAAAATGCGTGTCCTCGCAAATGATTGACGCCAATGACGGGAACATCCCAGAGCAGTCCGAGCGTCTTGGCCAAGGAAAGGCCTACTGCGAGGCAACCTGCCAAACCCGGACCGCAAGTTACGGCAATTCGAGATACGGAGGTTCTGAGACGTCCCTCTTTTTCCGCCTCGTCAAGCAGGACGAAAAAGTTGGAAAGGTGCTCGCGAACCGCAATGTCGGGCACGACGCCACCATACTCTATGTGAGTGGCTATCTGACTATTCACCCACTCGCCGACAATTCCTTGATCAGGTGAAAAGAGGGCAAGAGCAGATTCGTCACAAGAACTCTCGATGCCCAGAATCACGGGTTCCCCTCAAGTGCTTCCTGAGCCTCAAGCTGACCTTGAATCTCATCAATCGACCGACCGGAAAACAAGCTCAGTCCGATCTGTAATTGTTTGTCGCGAACCGGGGCAAAGCCAAAAAGTTTCTCAAAAGATTCGGGATCGGCGAATGCATCCTGATAACGTTGGATACGAAGTTTGCCTTCCATTTCCTCGTCACAAGGAACAGTCAGATGTGGAATGATGCCACTTTCATGAATAGTAGAACCATCGGGAAGATAGTACATCGCCGTGGTTAAGCGTAGCCCAGATTCATCCTCTAACCCAAATACCGTCTGTACGGAACCCTTCCCGTAGGACTTTTCCCCTACCAATCTCGCTCGGCCCGACACCCCCAGTGCTCCGGCAACAATTTCAGAGGCACTGGCACTGCCTTCGTTAATAAGGATGACCAATGGGTAGGATCGCGATGGACCTTTGGGTTTGGAATGATAACTCCTTTCGGGATAATTATTTCGCCCTTTAATCGACACCACAGGCTTGCCTTCCTCTAAGAATTCACTCGCCACCTCCACGGCAGCTGAAAGCAGACCACCCGAGTTGTCCCGCAAGTCTAGAATCAGACGCTTCACGCCATCTTTCTCCAAATCAGCAAGCGCGACACGAAGTTCATCTCCCGTACGGGAAGTGAACTGCTCAAGGCGCAAGTAACCCGTACCGTTGGAGTCGACGCGAACGTCGTCAACACTGGACATTTGGATTCGCCCACGAGTCACTTCCACCTCACGTGCATCGCCAACCACATCACGCAAACCAACCAGGACTGTGGTACCTTCCTCACCTTTTATTAAGTCGCTAACTTGAGAAAGGGTAAGATTCGTAACGGAAGTTTTTTCCACTTTGGCCACAAAATCTCCCGGTCGTACGCCGGCCACCTCCGCCGGACCGCTTGGAAAAACGCGAGCAATCAATATGCCTTCCTCCACTTTCCGAATAACGACGCCAATTCCAAAATATTGTAGCTTAGTATCATTCTGAAATTCTTCGTAACGTGGTGGTGGGTAATAGCTGGAATGCCGATCAAGCGCCGAAGTCATTCCATCTAAGGCAGTATCGACAAGGGTCTCGTACTCGGCCTTTTCGTCATCCACATAGCGAGCATGAGCAAGCCTCAGGGATTCCCCGAACTTGCCTACCGCCTTCCAGTAATCGCCATCAAAATACGCTCGCGTCACAGGATTGTTCCACAAGGCCAAGAGGGCAATCAGCAGCAGAAAAGGCGGTATGCCCCAAACGACAACCTGCTTGAGTTTCACCCCAAACCCTTTACCCCAAGAACTAGCAAATGCCAATGTCAAACGAGAAACCTCCACCAGATCTAATCGCAGCGCTTCGGGATGCGACCGACGCGAAGGGGCAAATGGACTACCCCACCTTTGTCACCACCACCCTTTACGCCCCGGGGGTCGGTTACTACTCGACTTCCAAAATGCGTGTGGGCCGTTCTCCCGAAACCGATTTTTATACTGCCCAAAGCCTTGGTCCGATCTTCGGCCAATTGGTGGTCGCAGCGTGCGAAAGCCTATTGGGAGATACCGATCTCAATACTTACACTTTCGTTGAAATAGCAGCCGAACCGGACCGATCCGTGTTACAAGGCGTTGAACATAAATTCGGGGCAACGAAAACCATTCGGCTTTTCGATTCACTCGACATCCCTCCCAACGCCATCGTTTTCGCCAACGAATGGCTGGATGCCCAACCTTTTCGACGGTTTCGTTTCGACAAGGAGAAAGGTTGGTTGGAACGAGGAGTAGAACTAACG
>CAZXKR010000135.1:0-5048 GCA_964641305.1 uncultured Puniceicoccaceae bacterium
ACTTTTGGCTAGGAAACGTTTTCTTTGCGGAGTATGTTATTAAATGGATAGCCTTGAAGAATTTTTCTCCTTTCCTAACCCTGTTTTAGCTGGTCTCGTCAGGAGATGAGATCATAGTTGTTTAGACCATGCTGAACATTTTCGACGAGAGCAATTCTCTGAGCCGAAGAAAGCTCCTCGGCATAGGCAGTCTGGGTCTAGGTGGTTTGTCCTTGGCTTCTGTTCTTGGAGCTAAGCTCGGGGCTGCTAGTTCCGAAGGAAAACGGAATCCGCTTACCGGGAAATCCGTAATTTTTCTTTTTCAGCAAGGAGGACCCAGCCAGTTAGAGACCTTTGACCCAAAGCCCGATGCCCCCGAGGGCATTCGTACTGTTACCGATGTCATACCAACCTCCATTCCGGGGGTTCATTTCGGTTCCGCCATGAAGCAACTGTCAAAGTTGGCCCACAAACTGGTCACGGTTCGTTCCTTTCGCACAAATAATAGCGGGCACAATATTCGCCCGATCGTGGGGCCTGAGTCGTTGGATGCGAATATCGGTGTCCACATTGCCCGGGTGGCAGGAGCGACTCGTTCGGGTACGGGTATTCCGACCAACGCCATTCTCTACCCTGCGTCCGTGGATCCGGGAGTGCCAGGCCCTTCCGCCCGAGGGGATCTGACTGCGACAGGTCCGCATCCATCAAGTTTTGCTCCCTTCGTTCCCGGGGGAAAGGGTGACCTTCAGGCAGACATGAAGCTAAGTCTTCCTCGTGAGCGTTTCTTGAATGGTCGAAAGTCTCTTCTTGTTCAACTCGATCAATTGAAGAGACAAGCGGACGAGGATGCTGACTTCAAGATTGTCGACGACCTGCATGCTCAAGCCTATGAGGTTCTTCTCGGAGGTGGGGTTTCCAAAGCTTTAGACCTTTCGCAAGAGGATTCTCGGGTTGTTGCCGCTTACGACACATCGCATTTTCATGGCGGCAAACGATGGAACAAAGTCTCTCGTGGACGATCCGGTTACTACAACGCCCAAGCCAGTTCCATCGGTAGGCTGCTTCTCATGGCTCGCAGGTTGTGTGAGGCTGGTTGCGGATTCGTTACCAGCCATGCGGGTTATGCCGGAGTTTGGGATATGCATGCTGATGGAAATAACTTAAACATACGCGATGGCATGGAAGCTGTGGGCGGAAGCTTTGATCATGCTGTGGCGGCCTTTGTTCGGGATCTTGAAGATCGTGGAATGCAGGACGAGATTATGCTCGTTTGCTGTGGAGAAATGGGTCGCACTCCCAGAATCAACAAAAATGGCGGTCGCGATCATTGGAGCAGGTTGTCGCCGTTGCTTCTTTATGGCGGCGGTATTGGCGAAGGCAAAACCATCGGGGAATCGGATAAACATGGCGGAGAACCGGCTTCCTCTCCTTATGATTCATCCCACCTCGTTTCTTCGATCTTACGAACCGTCTTTGATCCGGGTATACTTCGTCTTGATCCTAGTATTCCCGAAGAGATTAATCGGCTTATCTCGGCTTCACCCATTGATGGGCTTGGGCTAGGTTGAAGCCTTTCGAATGTAAACTTCCTTCTATAAAGTATTTGTTTCTTCCGATGAGACATTTTGCCATGCATTTCTTTCTCAACGCATTCGCATGCCTTTGTTTGCTGGGGAATGGAAATGGCGAAAAGGCTAGCGACCATTGGGCTTTTCAAGCCGTTGCCGATCCCGAACCACCTCGGGTGAGGGATCAATCATGGATTCGAAACGGTATCGACTCCTTCATTTTGGCCAAACTCGAAAGCAAGGGCATTCCCACTCCTGATAGGGCGATCAAGTCCATTCTCGAACGTAGGCTTTCTTTTTCCCTGGTGGGTTTGCCGCCCTCCATGCTCGACCCTCAGGACAGTTTTCTCGAACAGGTCGAGGCATTGTTGGCGTCTCCTCATTACGGAGAACGGTGGGGGCGTCATTGGCTTGATGTCGTGAGGTATGCTGATTCCAATGGATTGGACGAAAACGCCGCTCATGCCAATGCTTGGCGTTATCGTGATTACGTGGTCAGGTCCTTTAACGAGGACAAGCCTTTTGATCGCTTCATCACCGAGCAAGTGGCCGGTGACCTCCTCCCCGACAATGGTGACTTCTCGGTGCGTCGAAACAATCTCGTGGCCACAGGTTTTCTTGCCGTCGGCCCGAAGTTATTGGCTGAACCCGACCTGGTGAAGCTGGAAATGGACATGATAGATGAACAAATCGACGTTCTTGGTCGAGCTTTCCTAGGGCTGACTCTCGGGTGCGCTCGTTGTCACGAACATAAGTTCGATCCGATTTCCACTGAGGAGTATTATGCGCTGGCAGGAATTTTTAAAAGTACGCGAACCATGGAGTCATTGAAACGACCTGCCAAATGGGTCGAAAACCTCCTTGCCAATTCCGAGGAACAAAAGCTATCGAAAAAGCATCAGGATCTGGTTGAAGCCCAGAATGCAGTTGTCGTTGCTTATCGCGAGCGGGCTAACCAAGAGCTTTTGGCTTCCGGCAAATTCAGCAAGTTGCCGAAAAAACCCGAGGCGCACTATCCTGAGCCAACTCGCAAGGAACTGGAGAATCTGGAGAAAACGCTCAAGCTGTTTAATGAATCCTCGCCCAAGTTGGATTTTGCGATGGGAGTGCAAGAGGGCAACGTCACTGAATTGCCTGTTTTCGTAGGTGGCGATCCTGACGTCCGCGGCGAAATTCAACCCCGTGGTTTTCCAGCATTGATTTCCATCCCCGAAGCGAGATTGTCCGGAATCGACGGAAGCGGAAGGCTTGAGCTTGCCGCTTGGTTGACTTCTTCAAGAAATCCGTTGGCTGCCAGAGTCATCGTTAACCGAGTTTGGCGTTGGCACTTTGGCAGAGGTATTGTCGAAACGACCGATAACTTCGGGCTACTTGGGGGCAAGCCCACGCATCCGGAGCTGTTGGACTGGTTGGCTTCTAGGTTTATAGAGGATGGATGGTCGATCAAGGCCTTGCACCGCCTAATCTTGAGTTCGGAGACTTGGCGGATGTCTTCTAGACCTCATTCCATAGCTTCAAAAAAAGATCCGGAAAATAGGTTGCTGTCCCGTGCGCCGGTTCGGAGGTTGGAGGCCGAGCTCATAAGGGACTCTCTGCTGCATCTGAGCGGGGAACTCGACCTCGCGCTCGGTGGGAGCACTTGGTCGTACGAGAACCGCAAGCTCGTTTTTAACCACACTTCCGAGGACAACACCAACTACCTGACCAACCGCCGATCGATATATTTGCCTGTCATCCGTAACAATGTGTACGACTTGTTTCAACTTTTCGATTTCCCCAATCCCAACTCAATGTGCGGAGACAGAACCCCAACCACTACTCCTCAACAAGCTCTTTACCTGATGAATAGTCCATTGGTCCGGCAAGCTGCCCTCGGCTTTTCTCAGAAGGGCTTCGGTTCCGATCCAAAGGTTCGTATTCACCTTCTGTATAATTCCGCCTTTCATCGGGATGCTGAACCTGATGAGATTCGCCAGTCGCTTCGCTTCTTGGAATCTTTTTCTTCGAAGTCGGAACCTTCGGACAAATGGCATGCCTTTGCTCAATCGCTCATATGTTCCAATGAATTCCTCTATCTCGAATGAGTACTAATTCGGATTCACGATTATTGTCTCGTCGCGAAAGCCTTCGCAATGGGGCTCTCGGGTTCGGTTATCTTGCGCTTTCGTCCATTCTCGGAAATGCAACATTGGCAGAATCCTCTGTTGCCGCTCGCAAACCTCTTTATCGTCAAAGGGCAAAAAGAGTTATTTTCCTCTTTATGAAAGGAGGGCCATCGCAAGTGGACACCTTCGAGCGCAAGCCATTGTTGAACCGCGACCACGGCAAGCCTCTTCCCTTTGCCAAGCCCAAGGTCACTTTTGCCAAAACGGGCAATTTGCTTGGATCTCCCTGGGAGTTCAAGCCATACGGAGCGTGTGGTCACCAAGTCAGCGAGCTGTTTCCCAATGTCGCTCGTCACGTCGACGACATGTGTTTCCTTCACTCTTTGCATGGTACGAATCCGGCTCATGGCGGAGCCGTTCTCAAGCTCCATACCGGAAGCGACAACTTTGTTCGCCCGTCAATGGGTTCTTGGGTTTCCTATGGATTGGGTACCGAGAACGACAACCTACCTTCTTTTATTACCATCTGTCCGACTCTAGCTCATGGCGGCGTGCAAAATTGGAGTTCGGGCTTTCTTCCCGCCCATCACCAAGGAAGCTCAATCGGCAATGCTAGCATAGCTTCCGGTGACGCCCGTGTTCGGCATATTGCTAACGCCAAGTGGACCGCTAATCAACAGCGACGCCAAATAGATCTCATTCGAGAGCTTAACGGTCGCCAACGGATGAACTCCGGCAGTCATCCTGAGCTCGATGATCGAATAAATTCCTTCGAACTTGCTTTCCGTATGCAGAACGCGATGCCCGAGGCACAGGATGTTTCAAGCGAATCCAAGGCAACTCAAAACCTTTACGGACTAGATAATCCCATCACCGAGGACTTCGGCCGTCAGTGCCTCATGGCTCGGAGGTTTGCCGAACGTGGCGTACGCTTTGTACAAGTTACGCATAGCGACACGAAAGTCCAATGGGACCAACATGGGAACTTGCGAAATGGACATCAAGAAAAGGCCAGAGAGGTCGATTTGCCGATCGCCGGATTACTAACGGATTTAAAGTCGAGAGGACTACTCGAGGACACCCTCGTGATTTGGGGTGGTGAGTTTGGTCGCACACCCACCGTGCAGGGTCACAAAATGGATGGGCGAGATCACAACCCTCACGGTTTTACCGTTTGGTTGGCAGGGGGTGGTGTAAAGGGAGGTTTCCGTTACGGAGCTACCGACGAGTACGGATATTATGCGAAGGAAAAACCTGTTCACCTTCACGACTTTCATGCGACGCTGATGGCTCTTCTTGGTCTCGATCACGAACAGTTGACTTATCGGCATGCAGGTCGAGACTTTCGCTTGACCGACGTCTACGGTAAAGTCATCACCGATATTTTTGCATAACC
>CAZXKR010000136.1:0-5015 GCA_964641305.1 uncultured Puniceicoccaceae bacterium
GCGGACGGCAAAGCTTTACGAACTTTCGATCCTCCCGCCAAAGAAGAACCAGATGGTCTTACGGCGAATTGATGGATTTGGTCGACATCCCCAGGCTTGATTCTGCGAGTTCTTTAGCGAAACTGGAAATTCCGAAACTATTCTTCCTTGAGGTTGGAAAGCATTTCCGCATCTAAGTACTTCTTTACCGTTCGGCGATCGATGCCGAGACGCCGAGCCACTTCCTCGTACTTCCCCGTCTTTGCGTAGACAAGGGTGACGTAGCGGCTTTGGAGCTCCTCTAGAGGAATAGACCCCTCAGTGAAGTCGTTCGCAAGCAGTTCTGCCTGCGAATGGGGAATCGATAACTCTTCCGGATGGTATTCACGGTGAATGAGTATGTTGCGCACGCATTGTTGAAGTTCTCTAAAGTTGCCAGGCCAAGTGTAGTCCGAACCAAGCTTACGATTTATCCAATCGCAGGTTTCGTCAGCAAGTGCAGACGCTTCGTCGAGACCTGCTACTCGTCCGGCGACGAATTCGACGAGGTGCTTGAGTTCGCCCGGAGAATCTCTAAGTATCTCGTCTAGGGAGGGTGTAGTGATTCGGTTAGCGCATAGCCGATAGTAAAAATCCTCCCGAAATCGTCCCGCTTTCATTTCCTCTGCAAGGTCTCGGTTCGTAGCTGCGATAACCTTGCCTTCGAAACGGGTGGGTTGTACTTCTCCTAGTCGCTGGAAGCGACGGGTCTGCAAGACGCGTAGCAGTTTTACTTGAGCCTCCGGTTTTGTCTCGGTAATTTCGTCGAGAAATACGGAACCATGTCGACCGCAGGTCTCAAAGTAGCCTTTTCTGTTTTGAAGCGCTCCAGTGAAGGCTCCCTTGGCATGCCCGAACAATTCCGATTCCAGCAGGGTTTCCGAGAGAGCGGACAAGTTGATGGGGTGGAAAGCGGCGAGGAAGTCCGACGCGAACCTACCCGTTTTTTCCTCGTAGGGAATGAAGCGGGACAAGCCGATGGCGCGAGCCACCAGTTCCTTCCCGGTGCCGGATGGTCCGCTTATCAAGGTGGTGACGTCGCCTAGGCGGCCACAAAGGGAACGCAGATAGCGAAGCATGTCGTGGGTGAAAATGGATTCCCAGACTCGAGCACGCAGCGTTTCGAGTGCGGGAGAGTTTCCTACTATGGCGTTGAAAATATGGAAAAACGCGCGCCTGACTTGAAAAAACAGGGCGAAAAGGTGGGATACGGAAAATCCTGTGGGGGTTAGGTTTTCCTTTTCGGGAAAGAACCAAGAGAAACGTTCGGAAAAGGTACGGAAGAAGACCTCGTGGTTTTCACTCTCGGTTTCTCGATCGTGAGCGAGTTCGATTTTTTTTATGAAGTAATCCCGAACCTCGTCGAAGAGGGCAAGGAACGCGAGGTCACGATAGAGAGCGAAGTCGCGAGCGGGCAGTTTTCCCTTGCTCTTCCGTTGGAGAATGGTTGCTCGAGCCTTGTCGGCGAGTTTCTCCGCAGCACCTAGCTTAACTAGATTTGGGCTGAATAAACGCAGGCTATGCTCTCCTGCGTTTGGCGGACTCGGGTTTTCGTAATTGTCACCCAAGATTGCTCTCTCCAGCTCTTGTCGCTTGGAGGTGAAGGGGTTGCAAACAAGTAAGCTAGAGAGGTTTTCGGCCGAGTGGCGTTCGTCTACGGAAAATAGCTGAGTCATGGAACCGACTCAAATACCAAACAGAGGATTGGGCAAGGTAAACATACGTAAGATGCTGTGCTTTGTACGTGAAATGTATTTTTTTCGACGTGAATTTCTGGAATCCTAGGTGATTTCAGTTGCGGTGTAACAGTTGTAAGTGTCTTTACTAAAGTAGCTTGCGGGGTTATGGGGTTCTGTTTTGAAGTGCCCTTCCGAACTTGGCGCGAAATCAGCGAATAGAGAGGCATGAAAGTTAAACCTATTACTGATCGAGATTCCCACATACTCCAATCAGATGGCTCACGCCGTAACCGATTTGATATCAATCGGAGCGCGAAAGAGCCTTTGAATGTAAATGACTTGAGCGGCCGATTGTTTGGCGGGAGGATGTCGAGTCGCTTTTCGGGATTGGCGTCTTCCTTTTTACGTTTTTCGCATTTGAACGACGTTTATCAACAATCTTCTTCCAGGATTCGTGAAGACGAGGAAGAGGGAAGTATTTTCGAGGCCACCTTGGAAACTTTAGGTTCACATCTGGAAATATCCGACAAAGACTTGAATCGAATCCCCGAGGAGGGTCCCTTGCTGGTGGTGGCGAACCATCCTCTCGGTGGCTTGGACGGTTTGGCCCTGATGAGCTTGATCCTCAAGCGTCGGCCTGACTGCAAATTGCTGGCCAACTCTATTCTGGCACGTTTCGATGCCTTTCGTCCCTTCCTTATCCCTGTCGATGTCCTGGGAGAGGAAAACGCATCCACTAAAAATGCTTCCGCGTTAAAAGGAGCCATCAACTGGATGAGGAACGGTGGCTGTCTGGCGGCTTTTCCCGCTGGTCAGGTTTCCAATTGGAGACTGGGGAGTCGTTGCGTGTCTGATCGAGCGTGGAATCCGGCGGTTGCAGCCATCGCGAAAAAGACCAATGCCTCGGTGGTCCCGGTTTTTTTCGAAGGACGTAACAGTGCTTGGTTTCAAGGGGCTGGCTATCTGCACCCTCGATTACGTACTATTTTACTTGGAAGGGAGTTGTGGAATCGTCGAGGGTCTATGATTAGGGCACGGGTTGGTGAGCCTCTCGCACCCTCCCGTGTTAAGAATTTCTCCGGAGTCGAGGAATTGAACGACTATCTTCGACTCAGAGTGGAGGCTTTGCGTGGAACGGCAAATCAACCTAAGCGGCGAATAGAGAAAAAAACTCTCGAGACTCTCGCGAAGAATCCATTGCGCGAGGACGTGGCGCGAGAGGTTCGAAACCTGCCGGAAGAGGCGGAACTGGCTCGCAAGGGAGATTTTGTAGTCTATTCGACACAAGCTACGAACATACCGAACATTATGCGCGAGATCGGTATTCTGCGTGAGATGACTTTCCGTGACGTGGGGGAGGGGACGGGCAAGAGCATCGATCTGGATTCCTTTGACGATTACTACCACCAGCTTTTTGCTTGGGACGAGAAGGCTCGGAAAATTGTCGGAGGTTATCGCTTGGCGGTGACCGAAGAGGTGCTTCGGGAAAAAGGTCGGCAAGGGCTTTACGTAAGTAACCTGTTCTCACTGAGGAAGAGCTTTTACAAGGCCATGGGACCTGCGGTGGAATTGGGGCGTTCGTTCATTTGTCCCGAATACCAACGCAAGTTGGCCTTGCTTGGTTTGCTTTGGCGGGGAATCGGCGAATTCCTGAACCGCCGACCCGATTGTTGCGTCCTCTATGGACCGGTTAGCATATCGGCGGATTACGCCCCAATCTCTCGAAATCTCATGGCGCGTTTCCTTCGGCGCAAGGAATGGTCTCCCAAGATGGCTAGGCGAGCGCGGGCGAAACATCCTTTTCGCGGTTCGCATTTGCCTTTGGCCTTGAAGCGCTGGGTGCGTGCTGAGGGACGTAGCATTGAGGAGATTTCTGCCATCGTTTCGAGCTTGGAGCAGGATGGAAAGGGAGTGCCGGTGTTAGTGAAGCATTACCTTAAGCTAAATGGCTCATTCGTAAGCTTTGGGGTGGATCCGGATTTTGCCGATGCTCTGGACGGACTCATCGTGGTGGATATGCGGGACATGACCGATGCTCATCTTCGGCGTTACTTTGGCGAGGAAGGGATGAAACGGATGATCCGAACTCGCGAAGAAAGACAAACGAACTACTTAAATTAACAGCAATAAAGGAACTAGACATGAAGAAATCAAAAATATCTGTAACCATACTTTTTTCGTTGGCGATTATCTTAATCGTTGGCGGTTGCCGGACTCGATCGATATCGAGCATCAGTGGTCATTCCGGGCGCGACGGCTACCGAGGAGAATTAAATGAACTTTCTGTACTTGGAGTTCGAACCGATGATAATGTTACGGATACCGACATTTCTGACGTTCTTGCTAGCAGAGAAGGAAAGCCTGTGGCATTGAAGCGTGGAGATGTTCTCGCCGTGATACAATCGGGTGCTCGTTTTCCGGACAAAGAGATGTCGGATTCGCTCGAGACTCTTTCAAAAGTCGTGCCTTTGTCCGGGGTTCCTCCCAAGGAGCAACATTTGCATGGACGGGAACAAAAAAACAAACCCCCTATCCGTATCGACCGTTCCCTCCGTATGGCGGCTGCTAAAGGAGGGGCCAACAAGTTGCTTGTATATTGGGGTATTCTCGAGTCTGCGGCAGAACCTGAACAGGCGGCTAAGCAGCTTTCCTGGGTTCCCTTGTTGGGTCGTGTAATTCCAGATGAAACTCAGCATGTCCAAATGCGAGTCAAGGCAGCCTTGATAGATGTTGCGACCGGAAACTGGACGATGATTCGTACCGAACCGATGCAGGATAAGCGAATGAGCTCACGACTGACTCGAGACAGTTCCGACCTGAAGCAGATCATGAGGCTCAAGGAAAAAGCCTACGCGCAATTCGCTGGAGATCTGAAAACCCGTTTCCTCTTGTGATTTTACAAGGAGATCATCGATCACCTTAACTATCCAAGTGGCCAAGATGGCGTTCAGGCGAAATCTTGTCCCTGACGAGTTGCTTGAGGGTTTTTACGTCGGGAAAACCTCCGTCCCTTTTTCTGCACCAAATCAATTCTTCTCCACAGGTAATTCTGAAACGACCTGATTCCGTCCGGCAAGGGCGTAGGCAGATCTCGTCGATTTCCGTTTCGAAGGTCGTCAGGATTTCCTGAGCCATCCAGGATGACCTCAGGAGCCAGCGGCATCCCGGGCAATATTCAATGACAATGTTCGTATTCATCGGGTTTTCAGATGATTTCATTGGATCAGGTTAGGTGGTTTTTCTATCCTGTCTTCTTTGCCTGGCGAAACTTTCGGGCGATACCCCGTAAACCGACTTGAAGGCTTTGGAGAAGTGAAA
>CAZXKR010000137.1:0-5005 GCA_964641305.1 uncultured Puniceicoccaceae bacterium
TCGGAGATTGCAGGGGTGGACAGGCATATTTCACCCAGAGGATTCTTGGCGAGAATTTTCAGCTCGGGTGTACCCGCTTTTATCACTACCACGTCGCCGACCTCGCTGACGTAATAGATATTTCCGCCGGAGGCCACGGGTGAACCGGTAAATCCACCGAATCCCGAGCCAAGACGGGCTTGAAAGACCAAGCGCCCCGTCTTAGCCTCGAAACAGGCAAGCACGCCGTTATCACGACAATTGTAAAAGTAATCCCCGTATACAATCGGGGTCTGCATATAGGCACCGCCACGATTTACGCTCCAAGGAACCTGCTCGCTTGAAGCCTTTCCGTCTTTCAAGGAAACATCGCCACGAGAATCCAACTTGATGGCGTAGATAGGGGCCAATTTCCCATGGGCATTGGTGATGAAGGCGAGACCGTGGCCGGTAACGGGAGTGGGCACGGGAATATCGCCGCCACCATGAAAGCGCCAAATCTCTTTTCCCGTAACGAAGTCGTATCCACCGATATGACGATATCCGTTGACTAGAACCTGCGTCTTGTCGCCCTTGCTATGAACCGCAGGACTACTCCAGGCCGGCAGATCATTTCTTGGCTTTTTCCAAAGTATTTTTCCGGTCTCCAAGTCAAGGGCGGCCAAAAAGGAGTTTTTCAATACGTCGCACTGGATAAGAACGACTCCTTCATGAATAATGGGCGAACTGGCGAATCCCCACTGAGCTCGAGGAACGCGGAAGAATGCTGCGTCGAGAATGCCGAAGTCCTTTTTCCAAAGCAAAGTTCCGTTGAAGTCGTGACAATACAACCCTTCCGAGCCGAAGAACGACACCACGCGCTTGCCGTCCGTTGCCGGAGTGCAATTTGCGTGAGAGGACTTGGTATGCCGCTTGTCCTTGGGTACGCCCTTGTGGCAAACTCGTTCCCAGATCACTTTTCCTGTCGACTTGTCGATGCAGTAGAGGACCCAAGCGTGTACGCCGTCTTTCTCAACGGGAGCGATCTCATGATAAATGCCTATCTTCAAGCTATCTAGTTTTTTATCACTGATGGCAGTGGTCAAAAACAAGCGATCTTCCCAAACGATCGGACAAGAATGCCCCAACCCCGGGATAGGCGTCTTCCACTTCAAGTTGCTGGACTCGGGAACGTTCCAAGTAGTTGGAGTTGCAACGCCTTCGGCAACCCCCGATGCCCCCGGACCTCTGAATTGTGGCCAGTTTACGGTATTCTCGGCATTAATTTGAGTTAAGGAGAGAAAGCCTAGCAAGCAAACTCCTCCTAGCTGAAAGAGTAACGGCTTGAATGAAAAAAAGTGTGCCATAGAAGAAGAATTTACCTTGAAGAAGTTCCCGTAAAGACCTTGATGTATAGAAGAAATACTTCTTATCCAAGACTCCTATTCAATACGAAGCGATGAAGAAAATCCTGTACCTGTTGTTATTTGTTAATGCATCTTCAATCCTGATCGCCAAGACGGTCTACGATCCGATTGCCACCCTAGTCGCCGTAGGTCCGATGGGCGAAGGGAATGAAGCGGCCACCAAAGCTTGGCCGAAAGCAGCTGCCCTTGGAGCGGAAGCCCTGCCTGACTTGCTAGCGGCCATGGACAAGGCAAGTGGCATTGGCCAAAATTGGCTGCGGGCGGCAGTCGACACAATCGTCCAGCGAACTCTCAAGGAAGGCAAGAAGCTACCGACCAAAGAATTGAACGATTTCCTCGCGAACACCAAGCATATCCCTGCTTCCAGGCGCTTGGCCTTCGAGCTGATCCAAAAGGCTTCTCCCAAGCGTGCCGCCAAGCTGATTCCCGGCTTCATCGACGACCCGGCCCCGGAATTAAGACGTGACGCGGTAGCCCTGATCATCGAAAAAGCCATCGGCGAATCCAACGAAGACTCTGCCTGCTCCCTCTATGAGAAAGCCTTGGCGGCCGCTCGCGACGTCGATCAAATCGAACTTACCGCCAAAGCATTGCGAGAAAAGAATCGCGTGGTGGACCTGCCCAAAATCATGGGATTCCTAATGCGATGGAAGGTCATTGGACCCTTCGACAACACGGACAGAAAGGGTTTCGACGTGCCCTACCCCCCCGAAAAGAAAATAGATTTCTCCGCCACCTATGATGGGAAGAACGACAAAGTGAAATGGACTGACTTCTCCACCTCCGACCAGTTCGGGAAGGTCGACATTAATCTAGAATACGGAGAACTGAAGCAAGTCGTGGCCTACGCCCACAACACCTTTGAACTTTCCGAAGCTCGCGAACTGCAATTTCGACTCGGTTGCAAGAATGCATGGAAGGTCTGGCTCAATGGAGAGCTTCTCTTCGCCCGTGACGAATACCATCGAGGACAGCGGATCGACCAGTACGTTTTCTCCGCAAACCTCAAGAAAGGGAAAAACGAAATCCTCGTTAAATTTTGCCAAAACGAACAAGAACAAAGCTGGACGAAGCAGTGGGAGTTTCAGCTTCGCTTAACCGATGCATCGGGCACCGCGGTACTAGCCGGAAATAGATTGCCCACTCCTAAGGCTCCCGCCCAAAAGCGCTGACCCTCAAAATAAGAAACTATGAAAAACCTTTTTACGATTTACATTATCTTAATCCTAACCCTTTCATGCGCCAACGCCGACTGGACCTCCTTTCGCGGTTCTGCGGGCAACGGGTTTGGTAATGAACCCGGCCTGCCCACCAAGTTGGACGGAAATAAAAGCATAGCTTGGAAGGTGGAACTTCCGGGTAGAGGTCTCTCCAGTCCCGTGGTGGTAGGGAACAAGATCTTCCTGACCGCATCCAGCGGACCTCGACAAGAAAGACTCCATGTAATTGCAGTCAACGCCAAGAACGGCGAAACATCTTGGGAACGACAGTTCCAAGCCACCGGGCGTACGGTCTGCCACTCAAAGACCTGTGTCGCTGCTCCCACTGCAGTAAGCAATGGGAAAGTGGTCGTGGCCCAGTTCTCCTCGAACGACGTGTTCTGCCTGGATCTGGATGGCAACCTCAAATGGCTCCGAGGGCTCACCCTCGACTATCCCAACGCGGCGAACAGTTTGGGAATGTCGTCCTCGCCGGTAATCGCCGATGGAGTCTTCGTCACCCAAGTGGAAAACGATGCCGACTCCTTTTCCGCGGGACTTGACCTTGAAACGGGCAAGACCCTCTGGCGAAAATCTCGACCCAAAGGAGCCAACTGGACCTCCCCTACCGTGCTGAAAGGCGCAAAGGGAGAAGAACTCGCGGTCCTCCAGTCCGGCAAAGGTTTGCTCGTAGTGGAACCCAAAACGGGAAAAGATCGCTGGAATTACGCAGAAGGAGCTTCCACAATACCTTCGACGACCGTAATGGGAGGCCACTTGTTCATTCCCTCCAACGGTCTCACCGCAGTCAAATCCCGCGAGGACGGACGTTCTCACACCCAGCTTTGGCGAGCCAACAAACTCGCGCCGGGCACGGCCAGTCCCGTAGTATCAGGCGATAAGATTTACGTACTGAACAAAGCCAACGTTCTTACATCGGCCAACCCCTCCAACGGTGAACTCGGTTGGCGTCTTCGACTCAAGGGACCCTTTAGTGGGTCACCCGTCGCAAACAAGACGCACTTCTACGTGTTCAGTGAAAATGGATTGGGACAAGTGGTCGACCTCACAGGGGACGAGGGGAAAGTGGTCTCCACCGTCGATCTCAAGGAAACCATCCTGTGCACGCCCGCGATTTCGGGCAACGCCCTCTACCTCCGGTCCGACGCCCACCTCTGGAAGTTCGGCGGATAAACTTACCTTAAATCCGAGTTTTCAACTCGGGGATTCGTTTGCGTAGGGCTTCTGCGCCTTGACTGGTCGCAGAGCTCTTCCAGAGGTAGATTTCGCGCAGACTCTTGCACTTGCCCAGTTTCCGAAGACCTGCGTCACCCACTTTGGTTCCGCCTAGGTTGAGATAGCTCAAGTACTTCAATTGCGCCAATCCCTCGAGATTGGCATCGGAGATCTTAGTCTCTCTCAAATCAAGGCGTGTAATGCGCGGAAAGGTTTTAAGGGTCGCGAAACATTCGCTCGTCACCCGAGTACGGGAAAGATCGAGCTTGCAAAGGTGCTGCCGAAGTGGAGCCAACTTGGCGAGATCCTTATCGCCGGAACTTGCCGACTCTGCGAGGAAACGCACCTCAAGCAAGGGATTGCCGATCCCGATGGGTCGAACCAATGCTCCTGTCGCCTCACTCACTTCATTGAGGGTTTCTTGCGGCAAAGACTTCAAATCCTTTGCCAATGCGTCATAAAAGGAATGGTGGGCTGGAACGTAAGTAACTTTACTTTTCACCAGTTCGGCAAACTTTTCGGTTCCGTCGGTCGCACCTACCCATGTTCCGAAATCGACACCTTGGGCAATCCACTTACGAATAACTTCCTGCTGAGATGTGGTGAGAGGGTCGCCCTTGGGCGGCATCACGTCGTCGTCGTCCGATGGAAGCGTGATTCGTTTGTACAAAGGACTTTCACTAGGGTGATTGGGGGTAATCACCTTGCCGTCGTCGCTACCATGCAGAATGTGGGCTCCGCCGTCCAGGCGAAGACCTGCCTTGGGTTCCTTCAACTTCCCGTTTTGCTCGTAGGGCGCCTTGTGGCACTCGATGCAGCGATCCTGCAATATGGGCAAGACCTCCTTTTCGAAGTCTATTTGCGCGGACGCCGTAATCGCGAAGGAAGAAAGAGAGAAAAACGGTAGATATCTATAAATCACGAAATTCAAACTAACGATAATTGAGTGCAAGACCAGTTTCGTTTGAGTAGTTTCGTTAAAATCTTAAAACAAGGAAACCCAAGATTACGCTTGGAAAAGAGAGCAACCCCGCATTTGCTGAACCAACTTTTCGATAACAACCCAAGAACAACAATCATGAGCAATAAAACCCTTTCCCTTTCGGCCTCCCTCATCGTGACCCTATGTATCAACGCCATGCCCTCGGCATTAGCAGAGAAGGAATTCGCATGGAAGGACGAACC
>CAZXKR010000138.1:0-5005 GCA_964641305.1 uncultured Puniceicoccaceae bacterium
TCGAGGAGACGGTGACCGACGAGGACATGCTGGAAGGTGAAAACCGCTATTACGTTCGGGTGGTGCAAAGAGATGGCAACATGGCCTGGTCCTCTCCCGTCTGGGTGACAAAGAAGAATCCTTGATGTATGCTCTCCAACAGGGTGTGGACAAACTCTGACTCTCGAAAAATGACGGGGCTGGAAACCAACTTCAGCGGAGTGGACTGGGTCATCGTGGGATGCTACCTGCTCGGCACGGTGGCCGTGGGGCTCTACGTCAACCGATTCATCAGTAACATGGCCGATTACGTGGTGGCTGGGCGGGCGGTGCGCACCTGGCTGGCGGTGGCCTCCATGACGGGTTCCGAACTGGGACTAGTCACGGTCATGTATGCTGCTCAGAAGGGTTTCACGGGAGGCTTTTCAGCCTTTCACATCGCTGTAGTCGCCGGGGTGGTACCCTTGCTGGTCGGCTTCACTGGATTCATCGTAGTGCCGCTGCGAAGATTGGGAGTAATGACGATCCCGCAATACTACGGCTTACGATTCGGACAAGGGGTAAGGGTCTATGGCGGTATCCTGTTGGCCGTAGCGGGAATACTCAACATGGGGATGTTCCTCAAGGCGGGCGCCATTTTCGTGACTGCCCTCACCGGGCTAAACGATCCCATGCAGGTCAACCTCGTGATGACGGCGCTGATCATCTTGGTGCTGATCTACACGACCATGGGCGGCATGGTGAGTGTGATCATCACCGACTACCTCCAGTTCGTCGTTCTTTCCTTCGGGTTGCTACTCGCCTGCGGCCTAGCTGTCAGCGAACTGGGTTGGGACAACCTAGTTGGAGCAGTCGAGGAAATCCATGGGGAATCCGGCTTTAATCCGACCCACGAGGACGGGTTCGGAATATCCTACATGGCGTGGATGCTTCTCACCGCCGGATTGGTAAGTTCGACCATTTGGCAGACCGCCGTGATGAGAGCCAGTTCGGCCGAGAGCGAGGAAGTGGTAAGGAATCTCTACAAATGGTCGTCCGTGGGGTTTCTCATACGATTCCTCTTGCCCCAGTTCCTCGGCATTTGCGCCTTGGCTTATTTCATGGGCATACCTGAAGCACGATCCGAGTTGCTCACGCCTGACGGCTCGATTGTAGGCAGCTCAGAGCTCACTATGTCCGCCTTCCCTCACTTTCTTGGACAAATCCTGCCAGTTGGAATCATCGGAATCGTCGGGGCCGGCATGCTGGCTGCCTTTATGTCAACTCATGATAGCTATCTGCTCTGCTGGGCCTCGGTCATCGTGGAGGACGTAGTAGTCCCATTACGGGGGGGCGAGATGTCCACCCGATCCCGCCTCCTGTTGGCTCGTCTGCTGATCGTCTTGATTGGTGCATTCCTGCTCATCTGGAGCCTATGGTACCCGCTCGGCCAAGACCTGTTGGATTACATGATGATTTCCGGCGCCATATATTTCACCGGGGCTCTCGCCCTGTTGGTGTTGGGCATCTACTGGAAACGCGCCAGTCGGGTGGGTGCCTATCTCGCGCTGACCGCTGGGGGATTAGCGGTGTTCGGTCTTTACCCGGTACAGGAAGCAGTTGGACTCGAGAAAATAGAGGCTGCCCACGTAGGGCTTTTCGCAACTGGCGCAGCCCTCGTCCTGATGGTGCTGGGATCCCTTCTTTTCCCGGACAAGGAAATGCCGAACCAAGGAGAAACTGATGAGTGACTGGATAACGATTTGGTCGATCCTGCTAGCAGGGGGTATCGGAATATACGCCGTGATGGCCATCTTCGTAGCCATCGGAGGCGCGAAGGACATTCGGAAACTGTTTCGCTCCATGGATAAGAAAAAACGGGATAAGGAAAAAGATTCTTGAAGCACATAAACAATTTCGACGTGAAGCCTCATTCTTGCTAAAACCCACCCCAATGACCATGCCCTTTAGACGTTTTGTGGTTTTGGCTGCGATTGCCTCCGTATTCGCTTGTTCTTTGGCAAACGCCAAAAAGTCCGAACCCATTCCCCTCTGGAACCAATGGATCGAGCCAGACTTTCCTTTTTTCTCAGCCGCAGTGGACGCCCGTGAAAAAGGGGTGGGAAACAATCTTACGCCACGAGCCTTAGTCTTTCCCTTGGGGGATAATCATTTTCTGGCCTATGACTTGGACTTGTTGCGTGTGGCAGTGGCATGGAAAGCCGAGGGCGTACCTTTCGTAAACGCAAGCATGTCGGTCAACAGTTACCCCTACCAACTCAAAAAGGTGGGAGGAGGCCAAAAAGCTCTGCCCAAGCCAAATGGGGAAATTCTCTTTCAAAACGGCATCTATCCGGGAGTGGGCTCGGGCTCGCCCGACTTCACCGACTCGCGCCCTCCCCCACCCACCGAAACGGAAGTGGGGCGCGGCGGAATCCATCCCAAGCAGGCTCGGTTCCTGGGCATCGATATCCAATCCGGAGCCGAGATCGAATACGTTGTGGGCAACACTCGAATAAGGGAAAGCTTCGGTCTCAAGAAAGACGGTTTGACCCGTCGGCTGAAAGTGGATGCTCACAAAAAACCTCTCTACCTAGTACTGGCGAAGGAGGATGCCGATCACCCGAAGTTCATTTGCCGGGAAAAAGGAAGCATCGAGTCAAAGAAGGGCCATGTCGTGTGCCTGCTGCCCGCCTCAAGCAAGCAGGAGAAAATATCCATTATCCTCCCGCTCACAGGGAATCCAACCAAGCCAAGCCAACCAAGCGCCAAGCGATGGAAAAAAGAGGTGATGCTGCCACTAGCAGAAAAGAAGGAAGGAGGCGCTCTTCATTTCGAACCGATTCCCCTGCCCCTTGAGAATCCTTATAAGCGAGGTGTCCGAGCCGCAGGCATTGACTTCTTCAAGGACGGGCGAGTCGCCTTGGTCACCTTCGACGGCGACGTCTGGATCGGGGATGGCCTGCGACCAGGTTCCAAGGAGGTGCATTGGTCGCGCTTTGCATCGGGTCTGCACGAACCACTGGGGCTTCGCCTGCGAGAGAAGGACATCTTCGTATTCGACCGCAATGGACTCTGGCGTCTCCATGACCGCGACGGCGATGGCGAAGCAGACTATCATGAACTGTTTTGTTCTCAAATCGACCAGACTGCCGAGACCCGAGAATTCGCCTCGGCACTGGAAGTGGAAAAAGACGGTAGTTTCCTCGTCTGCAAACCCGGCCAGACGGGCAGCACAATCGGGCGGTCCTCCAGCGCCATCCTCCGCATATCCCCCGACGGCAAAAAAGTCACCCGGCTGGCTCATGGCTTTCGTCAACCCTACTTGGGCTATGATCCTCAGACCGGCCAAATCGCCGCCAGCGACCAGCAGGGCCATTACGTTCCGTCGACCCCGGTGGACTTCGTGAAGAAGGGGCAGTATTACGGTCACCCGAACGAACCTGCGGATAAGGATAGGCTAGTTTCCCCTCCACTTACCTGGATTCCACACCAGGAATGCGGTTCCGGGGCAGCCATTATCTGGATGCGCGAAAGCAAGATGGGACCGCTAGCGGATCAGCCGATCCTTCTGTCGTTCAATCCTCCGCGCCTCTTCCAAATCCATGCCGAGGTCAACGAGTTCGTCACGCAGGGCGGCGTCACGCCCTTGCCTCTGGCCTTGGACGATCCATTGCTCAAGGGAGCGATAAATCCGGCGGACGGCCTCCTCTACCTGACTGGGTTCAATATCTGGGGGACGAAAGCAAAAGGGAAAACCTTCCTCGGTAGGGTGCGCCCCAATCCAAAGCGCGCTTGGACCACTCCCACCCATGCCCAAGTGGCAAAACGCGGCATTTTTCTCCGTTTCGCCACGCCGCTTAACCCCGAAAGCGCATCTAAAGCTGCATCCTACGAGGTGCGGCGTTGGAACTACAAGCGGACGCCCAACTACGGTTCTCCTCACTACAAACTGGACGAGACGAAAGGCACCGAGACCTTGCCCGTGGCCTCTGTGAAAGTATCCAAGGACAAACATTCCGTGTTCCTCGGCGTGCCCGACATGCGAGAGGTCATGCAAATCGAGGTTGGATACAAGATGAATGCAAACGACGACACCCCTATTCAAAACAAGACCTTCCTCACCGCCCATCTCCTGCGCAAAATGGCCTTGGATGAGCGAGGTTTTGTCGATAACAAGGTAAACCTTCAAGTCGATGGCTTGGCTCCCATCGCGAAACGTCCCGCCAAGCCAAGCCTAGAAAAAGGCAAGGCCCTGTACGCACAACTCGGTTGCGTGGCCTGCCATTCCATTGATGGATCCAAAGAAGGGAAAACAGGACCCAGTTGGCTGGGGCTATTTGGATCTAAACGTAAGCTGACGACCGGCCAAGTGGTGATCGCCGACGATGTCTATTTGCGCGAATCCATCCTGAACCCTACTGCCAAGGTTGCCGAAGGTGCAGTCAACGGCGAAGCCGGCATGCCGATCTACGACGGTGTCCTTAACGAGGAGCAAATTGCCTCGATCATTCTTTTTGCTCGTTCCCTTGGTAAGTAAGCTGAAAAGATCGATCCCGAAATGGTAGCTTAGCGCTTGGTCTCGGGCAGGAGCTGACTTTCGAACCCGGCGAGGTCCAGTGGTTTCACCTTCTTGCGACCACCGCCAAACTTAAAGGTGGTCGGCTTGTAGGGACCCACGAAGTCGACGTTCATGTCCGCCTTGATGCTGTCTTCCAAGCCCATGCACCAAAAGACACCGTTGATGATTACGCGGCGGACACCTTCGCTGACGATGTCCTCGGAAGCGCCTTGAGTACTGGCGAAGACACGACCCTTTTTACCGGACTTTGATTCGTATTCGCGCACCCAGATGCAAGGACTGGGCGGCTTGTTGGCCAAAGGTTTGCCATCGGGCTTCATGGAATCGAGCACTTGGTTCTTGCCGAGTATGACGGAGCCCTCGATGGGTACGGCGCTGTAGGCTCCAGCCATGGCGTGCATATCTGTCACCCCACGCACAACAGGATGATCCTTTTGCTCAGGCACCACGAACATCCGAGTACTG
>CAZXKR010000139.1:0-4960 GCA_964641305.1 uncultured Puniceicoccaceae bacterium
AATATGCTCCATCCTGAAGCCGAACCTCGCTCCTCATACGTAACGGATGTTTTGGGAGAAGAACCAGCCATCGCTTCAACGGATTACATGAAGAACCACGCCGAGCAAATCAGACCCTACCTGCCGGGATCATCTTACAAAGTCCTCGGAACGGATGGGTTCGGTCGTTCCGACAGTCGCCCAAACTTGCGACGTCACTTTGAAGTTAACGCATCTTATGTGGTAGTTGCCGCCTTGCATGAGTTGTCTAAGCGAGGCGATGTGGAAAAAAATCTTGTCTCTAAAGCCATCGAAAAATTTGGTATCGATGTCGAAATCACCAATCCTCTCTTCGCATAGGGAGGAAGACACCATGAGCAGCGAAATTCATTTGCCCGACATCGGAGCCGATCAAGCCGAAGTCACCGAAATTTTCGTAAAGATTGGAGATGCCATAGAATTGGACGCTCCATTGATTGCAGTTGAAGGCGACAAAGCCGCGATGGAAGTGCCGTCCCCACAGGCAGGAACCGTGGAGGAAATTAAGATTTCAGTCGGCGACGAAATTTCTACGGGGGCACTGATTCTTGTTTTGACCCCGGTGGAATCCGAAGCTCCTCAAACTGAAGAGAAAGACCAGTCGAGCGACATTGCCCAAACAGCACCGTCGCTCGAAGAAAAGGAAGTGCTTCTTCCCGATATCGGTGCAGATGAAGCTGAAGTAACCCAGATTATCGTGGGCGTAGGCGATTCAGTTAATGTCGATGACCCATTGATTGCGGTTGAGGGGGACAAGGCTGCAATGGAGGTGCCCTCTCCTTTTGAGGGAGTCGTTAAGGAAATTAAAGTCGCCCCTGGTGAAATGGTGTCTACAGGCACCTCAATTATGATTTTCGAGGTAACATTATCGGCGACCAAACCCAAGCCCGCCACACCTCCCGATTCCTCCCAAGCAAAGCCCCAGCCAGCTGCATCCACTCCATCAAAGAAGAGTGCGAGCAAGCCATCTGAGACATTCGTTGAAAACCGGGAATATGCCCATGCCTCTCCTGTTGTAAGGCGACTGGCAAGAGAGTTTGGTGTCAACTTGGCTAAAGTAAAGGGTACCGGACGAAAAAATCGGATACTAAAGGAAGATGTTCAGCAGTACGTCAAGGAAGCCCTCCGCCGTCTTGATTCCGGAGCAGGAGGATTGGATTTACTTCCATGGCCTGAAGTCGATTTCGCCAAGTTCGGTGAGATTGAAAAGAAGCCCCTCTCAAGAATCCAAAAACTTACGGGTGCCAACCTACACCGCAACTGGGTTAGAATTCCTCATGTAACTCAATGGGATGAAGTCGATGTAACGGAGTTGGAAAAACAAAGAAAAGAGCGAAATGCAGAGGAAGCCAAACAGGAATCGGGAATAAAATACACAATTCTTGTTTTTGTGATGCAAGCCGTGGCAAAAGCTCTGCAGAATCTCCCTTCGATGAATTCCTCTTTATCCTTGGATGGTAAAAGTTTGATTCTTAAGAAGTACGTCGACCTTGGCATAGCCGTAGATACACCCAACGGTCTTGTAGTCCCCGTCGTACGCGGAGTAGACAGGAGGTCTGCAGAAGAGCTAACCCAAGACCTGTTTGCTCTTTCCGCCAAGGCTCGGGAAGGCAAGCTTACAAAGGAAGAAATGACTGGTTCTTCCTTCACGATTTCCAGTCTTGGCGGCTTGGGAGGCACTGCATTTACACCTATCGTAAATGCCCCTAACGTAGGCATTCTCGGTCTTTCTCGATCTGAGCTAAAACCGGTTTGGAACGGAAAATCCTTCGACCCTCGCCTCATGTTGCCTTTATCTCTTTCCTATGACCATCGCGTAATCGATGGGGCCGATGGCGTCCGCTTTCTCAATTTCCTAAAGGAGGCGTTAAGCGAACTTGCCGACAAGGGGGTTTGAGTCTTTCAACATGAGTAAGGAAATCAAGACGCAGGTTGCTGTACTAGGGTCTGGCCCGGCAGGATATGCCGCCGCCTTTCGTTGCGCTGATCTGGGGCTAGACACTGTAATCGTTGAGCGTCATGCCTCACTGGGAGGAGTTTGCCTCAACGTCGGATGCATACCCTCCAAAGCTCTCTTGCACCTTGCCAAGGTTATCAAGGACGCAAAAGCCATGGAAGAACATGGCGTAACTTTTGGAGAACCCAAAATTGACATCGCAAAGGTGCGCCAATGGAAGGAACAAGTCATTGGAAAACTTACGGATGGTCTCGGTGGCATGGCCAAAATGAGGAAATGCCAGGTTATTAACGGAAAAGGGAAATTCACCGGACCCAACCATATCCAAGTGGATGGAAGCGACGAAACAACTTCCGTACATTTCGAGCATGCTATTTTGGCCGTAGGCTCTCGTCCCATTGAACTGCCATTTATTCCACATGAAGATCCTCGAATCTGGGATTCGACCGATGCCTTGGAGTTGAAGGAAATCCCGAATAGACTGCTTCTCATGGGAGGAGGAGTTATTGGCCTCGAAATGGGAATGGTTTATAATGCTCTTGGCTCCAAGTTGGATGTTGTGGAAATGTTTGATCAATTGATGCCGGCGGCCGACCCGGATGTAGCGAAGGTTTTCACCGGAACAATTGCCGAAGACTACAACATCATGCTCGAAACCAAGGTGACCGCTGTCGATGCAAATCCTGAATGCATCTCGGTCACCATGGAGTCCAAGGACGGCAGTAAGGAAAGCCGTGATTATGATGCGGTATTAGTAGCCATTGGTCGAACGCCCAACGGTCTCTTGATCGAAGCCGAAAAAGCAGGAGTCGACGTCGACGAAAAAGGCTTTCTGAAAGTAGATAAACAAATGCGAACGAACGTACCGCACATATTCGCCGTTGGCGACGTGGTAGGTCAACCCATGCTTGCCCACAAGGGGGCTCATGAAGGTCATGTCGCCGCGGAGGTCATTGCCGGCAAAAAACATTTTTTCGATCCCAAGGTTATTCCTTCGATAGCCTACACCGACCCCGAAGTCGCATGGGCAGGCAAAACGGAACGAGAAGCCAAAGCCGAAGGCATAGAGTATGAAAAAGCCACCTTCCCGTGGGCGGCATCCGGGCGTGCCTTGGCATCAGACTGCGCAGAAGGCATGACGAAACTTATTTTTGAAAAAGAATCCAACCGCATAATAGGAGGTGCGGTAGTAGGAACCAATGCAGGTGAAGTTCTCGGAGAAATCGGATTGGCAATTGAGATGGGATGCGATGCCGAAGATCTAGCTTTAACCATCCATGCTCACCCTACCCTGCACGAGTCGGTCGGGCTCGCTGCGGAAGTGTTCGAAGGGACCATAACCGACCTACCCAATCCAAAAGCAACGAAGAAATAAGCTTTTTCCTGGCCGTGACTTTTAGCGGACAAACTAGGCAAAAGAATATCGTCTGAATTTAAATTAAGGGATTCCAACAAACCCCAAGATTCGAACCTATAAGGCGGAATAGACGGCGGACAAAGTATCCTTGGCATCCCCGAAGAGCATATCGGTATTGTCCTTGAAGTAGAGCGGGTTTTCGACCCCCGAGTAACCGGCCGCCATGCTTCGCTTCAGGGCCACCACGGATTTTGCCTTCCAAGCCTCGATCACGGGCATGCCGGCAATTGGGCTACTCGAATCCTCCAAGGCGGACGGATTTACGATGTCGTTGGCGCCGACGACCAAAAGAAGGTCCACATCGGGCAGATCGTCGTTAATCTCGTCCATTTCGAAAACGATGTCGTAGGGAACGTTGGCCTCGGCCAACAAGACGTTCATGTGCCCAGGTAATCTACCAGCCACGGGATGGATGGCAAAGCGGACGTTGACGTCCTTTGCTCTCAAAGTCTCGGTGATGTCCTTGACCACGTGCTGGGCCTGGGCCACCGCCATCCCATATCCAGGGACGATCATCACTTCCTTGGCTTCCTTCAACTCTTCGGCCACTTCGTCCGCACTGGTTTCCGTAATGGAACCCTCGACTTCGCTACCGGCACCAGGGGATGAACCCGAACTGGTACCAAAACCGCCGAAAATGACATTGGCCAGGCTGCGGTTCATCGCCTTGCACATGATGTAGCTGAGGATTGCTCCACTACTCCCGACCAAGGCTCCCGTGATGATGAGCAGGTCGTTCTTGAGCATAAACCCGGCTGCCGCTGCAGCCCACCCGGAGTAACTGTTGAGCATGGATACGACCACCGGCATGTCTGCGCCACCGATTGCCACGATCAAGTGAACCCCCAAGACAAAGGAGATTGCCATCACGATGAGCAAACTAACCCAAGCTTGGTCATGTCCCTGCTCGAGAAATTGGGAACCCCACCATATGGAGGCTCCTACCATGCCTAGGTTAAGAACATGTCTGGCAGGTAGAAGGATGGGCTTTCCACTGAGAGAGCCCCGAAGCTTACCAAATGCAATGACCGATCCGGTAAAGGTAACCCCTCCGATAAATACTCCAAGAAGGATCTCGATCTCGTGGATAAATTTATCATTCCCGGCCATGAGAGCATGCCCGGGGTCAAGAAAACTCGACAAGCCCACTAGGACGGCGGCCGCCCCGACAAAGCTATGGAGGATGGCGACCAGCTCGGGCATGGAGGTCATCTCCACCCGCTTGGCGAGGACTGCCCCGATCACCGCCCCACCGAGCATCAAAGGGATGAGCAACTTGAAATTCTCAACCTGCCCGCTAAGGAAAGTCGCAAGAATGGCAAGAGCCATCCCCAAGATTCCGTACAGATTTCCCTTTCGGGCGGTTTCCTGCTTGGAGAGTCCGCCGAGGCTCAAGACAAAGAGAATTCCGGAAACCAGATATGCGGTCGTTACGAGTCCTTCGTTCATTCCTTGCGAAACATCTTGAGCATGCGCTGGGTCACGAGAAACCCGCCTGCAACGTTGATGGTGGCCAGAAAGATCGCCACCCCGGAGAGAATGCTCTTTGTATCCGTCCACGGCTCCGC
>CAZXKR010000140.1:0-4954 GCA_964641305.1 uncultured Puniceicoccaceae bacterium
ACCAGTTGCATGGCGGCGTTGTCGACGTACATATGGGAAAGTTCCAGTTCGGGTGCTTCTCGTGCTAGCTTTTCCGACACTACTTTTCTCCACAGGACAGAAGTTTCGAGAACGTTTGCTTTGTCTACCGAGCATATCCGACCTGAGCGGAGTCTGGCTGCGGTAATGGCTATGTCGGTGATTCGCTCGATTTCGCTCGAGCGGTAGACCATGGTGTCAATGGCTTCTTCTTCGCCACTTTCTAGCTCTCGGGTTTGCTTGGGTTGACCGAAGTAGACGCCGCCTGTGAGTTCGCGCACGCAGAGAACGTCTATTCCGTTGGCCACGGTCTCGCGCCTGAGGGGCGACAGGTCGCAGAGCTCGGGAAACAAGTTTCCGGGTCGCAAGTTCGCATACAGGCTGAAAGCCTTGCGCAAAGGGAGAAGGGCCGCTCGCTCGGGCTGTTCTTTTGGGGGAAGGTTTTCCCACTTGGGACCGCCTACCGAACCAAATAGAATGGCGTCAGCTGCCCGGCATGCTTCCAAGGTGGAGTCGGGTAGGGCTTCACCGTGGTTGTCAATACCGGCTCCGCCGACGTCGTGAGTGGATGTTTCGATGCCGAAGTCGTGAGTCTCGCCGGCTTGACGTAAAATTTCGAGGGCCGTTTCCATGACCTCGGGGCCGATTCCGTCCCCGGGAAGTGTGGCGAAGTTCAAAGTCTTCATATAGAGAGTGAAAAAAGATTCAAAATACCAGTTCACCGTATTTACGGAAAGGATAAAACCGAAGCGTCTCGTACCCGTAGGATAGCATTGACAAAAACGGGGATTCCAGATTTAGTCTTACACCTTCAATACAGTCTCATCTTAAAGAGAGGAGCGGGCACAGCCGCTCTTTTTTTTTCTTATAACACCTCAAAATAAAACCAACTTTCGACCATGAGCAGCGAAATACTCGCCGTCCTTGAATACATGGAGAAGGAAAAGGGGATCAGTCGTGAAGACATGATCGCCACAATTGAAAGCGCCGTAAAGGCTGCTGCTGAACGCGGCGTAAACGGTTCGGGCGACCTTCGAGTGGAAATCAACCCGAAGACCGGCGCAATGAAGGCTTGGACGCAGCTTTTAGTTGTCGAGTCGGTCTCCGATACCGCTACTGAAATTCACATCGACAAGGCACGCCTGTACGCCGAGGAGCCTCAAGTGGGCGAATCCGTGGAGCGTGAAATCGATCCGGCTTACCTCGGACGTATCGCGGCGAAGACGGCGGAGCAGGCAATCAAGCAACGCTTGCGTCAATTTGAGAAGGAACACATTTACGACGAATTCAAGGATCAGGTCGGTAATTTAGTATCCGGAATCGTACGCCGGCGCGAGAGAGGCGATATGATTGTCGAAGTAGGCAAAGCCGAGGCTATCCTGCCTTGGCGAGAACGTGTGCCCGGAGAAGACTGGGTTGCAGGCGAACGCGTTCGTTGCTTGCTCTTAAAGTTAGAAGCGCAAGGACGTGGTCCGGAATTGGTTCTGAGCCGTTCCAGTATGAGCTTTGTGCGTAAGCTTTTCGACGTTGAAGTGACTGAAATTGCAGATGGTACGGTTACGCTTGCGGCGATGGCTCGTGAGCCGGGTTACCGAACCAAGGTTTGCGTGAAGAGCAACGACCCGAAGGTGGATCCCGTTGGTGCCTGCGTGGGTGCTCGCGGAGCACGAGTAAAAAGCATTGTTCGCGAACTCAATGGTGAAAAGGTAGACATTGTACGTTGGTACGAAGACCCCATCGAATTGCTTGCCGAGGCTCTCAAGCCAGCGGTTCCCAAAAACGTGAAACTGGATCGGGATAAGCGCCGCATGTATTTCGAAGTGGAGGAAGACGATCTCTCTATTGCCATCGGTCGCAAGGGCATTAACGCTCGGCTTACCTCTCGCCTTTTGGGTTGGAAACTCGATATAGGGAAGGTCGAGGTCAAGGAGGTTGGCTTCGATGAGCGTAAGGCTCAGGCTGCTCAGGCCCTTACCGCCGTCGGCGTAGAATTTGAATTGGCCGATCGTTTGGTTGCCGTGGGTCTCGTGAGTCCCGAAGCCTTCGAGGGGGTGACCTCCGATGATTTGATGGGACTGGGCTTTACTTCCGAGGAAGCCGCCACCGTTTTGGAAAAGGTGGCTTCTTCCGATGACGAGTCTTCCGGCGATACCGATGAGACCCCCGATGTCGCCGATGAGGCTTCTGAGGAAACGGCCTCTGATTCAGACGAAACCAAGGAAGGCGAAGAAACCGCTTAACTTGAACTGTTACCGAAACCGGAGTTTTCAAACGATCTAAAAGGATTTTTCTCACTACTGCTAAATGAGTTTCCGCGTACATGCTATTGCCAAGGAAGTCGGCATGACGAGTAAGGAGCTTGTCGCCTTGCTTGTCGAACGAGGCTATGAAATCAAAAGTGCTTCCAGTTCGATTGATAACATTACCGCGGAGTCGCTTATCGAGGAACTCAAGCCTGCGGAAGCCGAAGCTGTCGAAGTTGAAGAATCGGATGTCGCCGAGCCCGAAACCGATGACAAACCTGAAGAGTCCGCTGACGAAAAACCTTCTTCCGACGACTCTACCGTCGCCGTCCCTATAGTAAAGAGCAAGCAGGACATCGACCGGGAGCGATTGGAAAAGCAAGAAGCTGAAGATCGTGCCAAAGAAGCGAGTTCACCGGCAGTCTCACCCGATGCTTCGGAGTTGCCTTCGGATTCGGGTGCCGTTCCCTTGGCTCCTCCACCTCCTGCTCCAGTTGCTCCAACCCCGCCGAAACCTTCGGCGATTATGGCTCCGCCCCCTCCTTCGACCGGGAAATCCGCTGAACCTGAGACTTCTGAAGATGCACCTGATGCACCTGATGCCGCTACTGTCGCACCCAGTTCTTCCGACTCGAAAATCGTTCTGATCAAGCCACCGATCGTGGTCCGTGAGTTTGCCGTGTTGATTGGGCTCAAACCTTTTCAGTTGATTTCCGAGCTCATGGAAATGGGTATTTTTGCTTCCATGAACCAAAGCATCGAAGAGGACGTTGCTCAGCAACTTGCCTCTTCGAAAGGCTTTGAGTTGGATATACGTCACCGTGGAGAAAAGGCCGAGACAACTAAGCAAAAAGAACAGCAAGCCCGTAAAGTCGACGAGGATGACGAATCTTTGCTCGAACCTCGTTCTCCCGTAGTGTGTATCCTAGGTCACGTCGATCATGGCAAAACGACTTTGCTTGATACTATTCGAAAGGCAAACGTCGTTTCCGGAGAAGCCGGGGGCATTACCCAGCATGTCGGTGCCTACCAAATCGAGCACAATGGCCAGAAAATTACATTTTTGGATACTCCGGGTCACGCAGCTTTTTCAAAGATTCGGGAAAGAGGAGCAAATCTAACTGATATTTCCATATTGGTCGTGGCGGCAGACGATGGCTTTATGCCTCAAACTGACGAAGCCCTGAAATTTGCCCAAAGAGCCCAAGGTTCCATTGTCGTGGCGATTAACAAGACCGACGTCAAGGGGGCGGACATAGATAAGGTCAAGACTCACATGCAGGAGCGTGGCATACCTTCCGAAGATTGGGGAGGTGAGACCGTAACTGTAGCGATTTCCGCCCTTAAGGGTGAGAATATAGAGGATTTGCTCGACATGATCCTTCTCCAGTCGGAGGTCATGGAATTGAAGGCCAATCCGAATGCAGTCGCCGAGGGTGTGGTCGTGGAAGCTCGTCAAGAGATCGGTCGTGGAGCCACTGCCACGGTGATCGTTCAGAAAGGAACTCTCAAGACTGGTGATGTCATTGTCTGTGGTTCCGTTTACTGCAAGGTTAAGGCTATGTTGGATGACCGAGGCGAACAGGTGAAAACGGCTCCTCCCTCAACTCCCGTTAACATTCTAGGCTGGTCGGACGCTCCCCATTCCGGAGACATCTTTCGCAAGGTGAAGAATGATCGGGAAGCTAGAAACCTTGCTGATGATGCTATACGAGATGCAAAGTCCAAGTCGGTTAGCGTTCCTGTTGCTGCTGTAGTTGGCGATGAGGAAGAAGAAGCTTCTGGCGTGGATGCTCTATTTGCGGCAATTGCCAAGACCAAGGCAAACGCCTACCGAGTTATCCTGCGGGCCGATGTTCGCGGTTCGGTGGAAGCCTTGAAATCTTCTTTGGAGGAAATTAAAAGCGATAAGATTACTCTTGAGGTCGTGCAGTCCGAAGTGGGCCAGATTACTAAAAACGACATTAGCATGGCGAGCATGTCAAAAGCTGATGTCATCGGCTTTAATGCCAAAATGGAAAATGGCGTCATGGGGGAAGCCAAGCATCACGGAGTAAACGTTTTTCAAAATAACATCATTTACGAGCTGATTGATTTAGTGAAGGAGAACATGGCGGACTTGTTGGATGCCGAGTTGGTCGAGAAAAAGACGGGCCGGGCCGAAGTTCGCGAAGTCTTCAGGATCAGTAAAGGCCGTGACGTTGCCGGTTCGATGGTTATGGAAGGAAGTATTACCAGAAACGCTGCAGCCCGTCTCCTTAGAGGTGGAGAAGTCATTGCTGAGGGGAAAATCGATACGCTCAAGCGCTTCAAGGACGATGCGACCGAAGTCAAGGCCGGGTTCGAATGTGGTATTCGTCTGGAGGGTTCCATCAAGTATGAAGAAGGCGATGCCATCGAAACCTACGAGATCGAGAAAATTCGACCTTCCCTTTAGTTCGCCGACCGAGTAATCGCCTCATAAGGTGAAGTTCTAATAACCATGGGGCAACGAACCCAAAGAGTTAACGAACTCGTCAAGCGGGAGATCAGTAACTACCTCCACGTAAGGTATCGTAGCGAGTGCGTACGCTGGACCATTACTTCAGTCGACGTTTCGCCTGACCTTAGAAATGGAACAGTCGCATATTCTGTTTTAGGCGATGAGAGCCATTTTAAAGAAGCCGCTGCTTTTTTCAGGAAGAAAGTAGGTG